>JBDRPB010000276.1:0-8907 GCA_043809485.1 Pseudomonadota bacterium
GAATATGTGCTGCCCGATGACATAAAGTATTTGGCCTCCCCTGTTCTTGCTCACCGCTTGATTCTTAAAACCGAGGAGCGATTGCGGAGCCAAACACCAGAGCATTTTATTGAAGAGATCGTAGCTCAGGTGCCGGTGCCCGCTCCTACCGCATGAGGTGATACTGATGCAGGAACATGAAGAAAGACTGCCGACTATTTTTGTTATCCCACTGATGCAGTTTTTTGTGGGCTTATTTCTTTTTATTGCTTTATTAAACAGGCAATGGGGCCTGACAGTTTTGACTCTCCTTGTTCTGGTTACGGTTAAAGGAGCAAAAATATGGAGCAAATCAAGTCTTGCCGGGATAAAATGCCATTCGGTGGTTGATAAGATGAGAGCCTTTCCCGGGGAAACAATCACCTTAAACGTAAGGGTGGAGAACTCAAAGTTTCTGCCGATCTGGGTCAGGATGAAGGTGCCTGTACATGGTTCACTCCACCCCTCCGGTAGCGACACATCGCTAACAAAAGAAAGCGGGCTATTATGGTACCAGAGAGTCAGCCTGCAGTGGGAGTTAACTGCTAAACGGCGAGGATGGCATAGAATAGGCCCTCCCAATCTAATGGCAGGGGATCTTTTAGGGTTCTTTACACAGGAAAAGGAAGTGACCGAGTCCATTTATGTGATTGTCTATCCACGGCTTGTACCGTTGAAGACCTTTTCCATACCCAGGAGGGAGCTTTTTGGTTCCCCGGGAGCAAAGAGCCCTGTGCAGGACCCCATATATATTCTTGGTACCAGGGAGTATCAACCCTGGCAGCCGGCCAGATATATCCACTGGAAGGCCAGTGCGCGCCATAACCGGTTGGAGCAAAAGGTCTGTGAACCTACGACACAAGTAAAGGTATTGCTAATCGTGGAGGTGGACCAGTTCGCCAGCAGTAACATGGAAGAGAGTTTTGAACGTACCCTTGAAATAGTGGCATCCCTGGCGGTGCAATTGGACAGCCAGGGCTACGCCCTGGGATTGGCGACCAATGGCCTCATCTCCGGAGGAAATCTCTCAGTTCTGCCAATAGCCAGAACTCCTCAGCAGTTGTCTGACATTCTTGAGATTTTAGCCAGGTTACAAATGGAATCAAAGGGCGACCTGGTGAATCTCCTAAAACACGGATTAGAGCTGCCCCGGGATCTCAGTTGTGTTTACTTCTCATATGAAAAAAATGATACGGCCATTGCCACAAGTGAATTCTTAGCCCGGTTCAAGATACCAATGGTTTCTATCGTTTGCCAGCACCAATCCCCTCCCGGGGAAAATAAGAGTGAAATTGGGGGTAAGACTTATAGCCTGGATGAAATCTATGACGAATAGGTTGCCCGGTTAGCCAGTTTACCAGTTAGCCCGTAACATCTCAATAAACCCGGGCATTCCGACTGCTTCCCCCTTTTGAAAAGGGGGATTGAGGCCTGCCCTGGCGCGACTTGAAGGACATATGTCGTAACCTGACGAAGCAGATATGTTCGCTCAGCCACTCTCTAAATGTATCAAGGCCAGGTCTGGGCCAGGGGGGATTTTCCTAATACAGTCAGGACATATTCAGAACTTACGTGGCAAATGGGTTGTTAGACAGTGAAAAACCGAAGCAAATACCTTTTGATTTTGGCCTGCAGTGGCATGGAACTGGCCTGGCTCTATGCATGGGCTGCCTTTATTATGACTTGTTCAGTTCACAGGCCTTTCCCTTTACCGGAAGCAATTGGTACGCTTGCACTGGCAGCGATCTTTACCGCTGCTGCTCAGGGAAGGGGTTGGAGAGTAATCCAGATCATAGGGCTGCAGGTGTTGGGTTTTATACTCGCTTCCTTAAGGCTCATTTATGTCTTTAACTACCGGTCAGAACCTTTTTTAAATAATGAATGGGTTATTGATTTCTTCAAGAGGCCGAGGGAACCACTGGAATGGCTTATCCTTTTCCTAATTCTTTTCTGGGTGCTTGTGTTCTGGATTGGAGGAGTGACACTGGCAAGGAGATCAACATCTCACCTCACAATTTGCTCCCGCTTTGACCTTGGTGTTGCAGCCTTCTTTTTACTTTTGCTGATAGAGTTACTTATGCTGGTGAAGGGTGGTATAGAAGTACGGGATCCCACCACTGAACTCTTGCTCTTTCCTTTTTTTGTTTTTGGTCTGACGGCTATTGGCCTGGCCCGGAATCGGGGCAGCGGCCAGAGGGATTATCTTTCAGGCTACCGGGAGATCGGAGTAATCTTCAGTTTTACTTTTGTTGTTCTTTTGTTTGGAACAGGCCTGGTGTTGCTTTTTCTGCCTTACTTAACTCTGGCAGCCGAGATGGGGTACGGAGTGTTAAAAAGCGTAACAGAACCCCTGGGCCCTATTTTTGTAAGTATCGTGCGTTTTATATTTGGGTATAGGCGAAGCCTGCAAATGAGTGGGTCTGTTGCACCAGGGGAGGGTAAAGGGGAGGCATTGCCTCCGGTTGAGAGCAGTTGGTGGACAGAATTCTTTGAGAGGGTAGTAAGCTTTGGTCTTTTGGGCCTGGCCGGACTTGTTTTTCTGGCTCTTGCCGGTCTGGCACTGTGGCATTTATTCCGATGGCTCTTATCAAGAACTTCGAGCAGCAAAGACCCACAGAGAAAAATAAACCTATTCTCACTATGGATTGCCAGGATCCGCTTACTTCTTTCCTTTTTCTGGTCCAGGATATTACTGAGGGCTCAAGGTCGCAAGGGGACAATTCAGCTATACGCTTCTCTCTTGGGTTGGGGACACCACAGCGGTCTTCCTCATTTTGTAAGCGAGACCCCCAATGAATATGGATTACGTCTTGGGCGTAGATTCCCTGCTTTGAAAAAAGAGATAGGGGTGATAACTAAAGCCTTCAATCACGAGGTCTACGGGGAAATGGTTCCTGAAGAGCAGCAATTGAAAATTGCTCGACTCGCCTGGCGAAAATTGTGCAGTCCTTTGCATTGGCCCATCCGGCTAAGGTCATTGGTTCTTCAGTCTGGCGAAAGTACTATGCTCCCAC
This sequence comes from Pseudomonadota bacterium, assembly GCA_043809485.1. GTDB lineage: Bacteria > Desulfobacterota > DSM-4660 > Desulfatiglandales > Desulfatiglandaceae > 4484-190-2. The sequence continues at coordinate 3,033 of JBDRPB010000276.1, forward strand.
ACCTTTAAGAAGCAAAAAAGTTATCATTTACATATCTAAACTTGATTAAAACTTAATAATATCAAATGATTAGGTATGGCAAGCTATGTTTGAAAAAACCTGAGTCCAGAAAGTGATAGGATTGATGATGTTAATAATAAAATTTGGCATTTCATTGTTGGAGGATTCTCGTGGAAGTCATTGTTAGTATATATAATAGATGAGTATGCTCCAAAGAGGGGCAGGACCATTTCAAGCTCCGCCTCTACCAACACCGATGACTAATTATAGAGATTTTTTCGGTGCCAGCAGGTGCCGTAACCCAGGATGTGAACCTCCAATATATCGATTTCTAATAAATATAATATTTATTGAATTTTTTCCAAAACTCTTTGTCGTGATCTTGCCAATCCTCACCAAAGACCTTCTCATAGTAAGAGTTGAACCTATCAAGCCACCGCGACCAAGAATGTCTTCCCTTTTCTTTGGCCTCCAATACATCGTTTAAGAAAAGTTTAATGTTGGACAACCCATCTTTTGGAACATAAAAGGCTGCTCCTTCTTTGAAAGATCTTACAGTATTTTCGGGACTCAGCGCATGGGCCGTCAACATAACCGCTATGACTTTTTTCTTGCTTGCAATTTCAAGTAGTTTATAACCATCAACCCCCATGATATCGAGAATAGCAAGATCAAAATCCTGCTTTTCGATGAGCTCCTTGGCTTCATCAAAACTGGGAGCTTTTTCGATGTTGCACATTGGTAGCAACTCTTCCAATGTTTCCAATACATCAGGCTCATCATCAACTATAAGAATACTTTTGCCGTCTAACAAACTATTGTTTTTCATGCATACGCCTCCCGGTGCGGGAAAACAGATCAGGATTTTGCTTCAGAACCTTATTCAAGAGAAATACATTATTTCATTCCAGTCTATGTAAAATTATCCAATGGGCTTCACAATAACCCAAATGGCAATACCCCTCCCTGTACATCCAATAAAAACTTGATCAGATCTTTTTCGATCTTGCAACGGACCTGGCCATCCTATCCAACTTGAAGATGGTATTGAACTCCATGTTTTTACTGATCCAAAGCTTCTTATTGATTACAGAATCGGTAATTGCCCCCTTGTAAGCCAGGCCATCCAACAATGTTCGTGGATTTTCGCATACCATGACAAAATCCGGAGATGTGAGCTCTCTCTCTTCCAGTTCAATGTTTCCATCATCAATGCTAATGGCAAACCTACCGCCCATAGTCTTGATCAGGATAACCCGTTTCCAGCCCGCAATGTCTTTCCGCGCCCGCTCATTTGCGTTCATCTCTTCAATAATGGATTTAATCTCTTTCAAGGCAGCATTATAATCAGCAACATCTTTGTCTGACACTTCCGGGAATTCAGGTTCAACTGGCGACTCCCAATCAATCTCAGATTCCTGGAGCCCCTTCTTATTAACCTGTTCCTGTGTAAGTTCCCTTGTGGGGACGCAAAATACGTCTGTCATTTCTCCAATACGGTTGTCCTTGAAAATAAGCTTTACCTCGGTTCCTTTGGTGATAATGCCCGGCACTAAAATACCTGTTGTGGTATACAAAATAACGCTCATGGCCGTATCAGCCCCATTGAATATGACCCGACCTCTGCCATAGGGTGCCATATGCTGGAAAAGCGATGTGGCAAAATATGTGATGGGTGGCGTGCTGTTCATGATACCCACCTGCTCCACCTCGATTAGTTCGGTAGGAGCAAAATTGCAATCCGGGCAATGGGTCAGAAAGGGGGGCACCCTGACCAGGCCGCATTTAGAACATTTGCATCCAAGAAGTTTTTTCTCATCCCTTAGTGAAAGAAAGAAAGGTGAAAACTCCCCTTTTGTCCTCTGGTAAAAAGTATACATGGCATCGTTGGTGATCAAATAGTCCTGGTCATCGATAGTTTCAATATGTGAGCCCACTTCAGGTATATATTCTGTGGGAATAACTCTTTTTTTTTGAATACTCATTACATTTTCCCTCCCTTTCTATTCATGTTCAAAAATCAGGCAGGCCGTGTACTGGGCTATGGTACTACCAGTTCCATGAACCAGTGCGGTCTTCAGGTTCCTCTTGATCAGTTCATTGCGGGCAGACCAGGCCGACATGATATTGCTGGCACCAACGGCATGACCGCAATAGATTAAACCACCGCAAGGATTGACTAAGTATTTTCCCCCTGGGGTCATTAGATTCTCCTCTATTAAAGAATCGGCATTTCCCAAAGGCGCCAAACCGAACTCGGCCATACTTATCTCCAGTTGATGCACAAAGGCATCGTGGAGCTCTACGATCTGGATCGATTTTGTGGGGTCCTCAATACCGGCCATGCCGTAAGCTCGGTGAGACGCATCATGATCGGACATAATACGTGACATAACCTTCTGGTTCTTACCTGCAAAGGAGTGTTCGTTTGATTCGCCCACACCTGTTATCCAGACTACAGGATTGCCAGTGTTTTTAGAGATGGCCCTGGCTGTGTCTTCTTCAGCCATGATAAGGGCCGCGGCGCCTTCGGAATAGACACAGATCTCCAGCTCCCTGAATGGATAAACCACAAGCCTTGAGTTCAAAACCTCTTCGGCCGTTACCTGATCAAACTGCCTCTGGGCATGTTCATTATCTCTAACCTGCTGGCTGAGCTGGGCAGAGATCTGGGCAGTGATTTCCGGTTTTAGATCCTCAGGATGTTCATCCTTGTAAGCCAGTACCACCTCAGCATAACTGTCAGAGGCTGACCACCCTATCGGCTGCTCAAAGAAGCTATCCCCGGACCAGCCGATTGATTTAATGACCTCCGGTGTAGCTGACATTGATGAAAAGTCAAAGCAATCCGTGGCCTTTTCTACGCCCAGCACTAAGGCGGTTTTAAACCGGCCGGCGGCTAAATAGGCGTGGGCCGCAGACATGGTATAGGCGCCTGTGGCACCACCAGTGGTTATCCGGATACCGAATTTGTTTTGCATACCCAAAAGTCCGTGGATGGCATGCTCGGGAATGGCAGTCCTTTCAAATATATCATTATAGATCCCGTAAAATGCAGCATCCACATCTTGAATGGGCACCTGGGCATCCTTTACTGCCTCTCGCGTGGCCATTTGGGCCAGTTCATAATAGGTCTTTTCCCGCCAGGTTCCTTTAAAAGGCGTAACCCCCGCACCAACAATACCAACTCGTTTTGACATTAATCTGCTCCTCCTGTTCCAAAATGTTATTTCCCGAAATTCTGTGGAATGAGAATTTCATATATAGGTATTGACTATTGGAATGAAAATCTAATATATGCGATTACTAATTCTGCTATTCTCGACTCTTTTTCATTTTTTGCAGCTTTTTCTCCACGAACTCTTTTTGGTTTTGGGCGCTGATACAGATGAGAAGGTGATTAGCCTCAATTTCCAAAATCTGCTCAAAACTAGAGTGAAGTCCCTGCTCAATAGCAATTCGGGATAGCTTAAGGGCAAGTGGGGATTTTTCCCCAATTTTGTTTGCCATGCCCAATGCCTCATCGATGAGCCTCTCGGCCGGTACTACCTTGTTTGCCAAACCAATGCGTAGTGCTTCATGGGCGTCTACAAATTCACCTGTGAAAACCAGCTCCTTGGCTTTGCCTAGCCCCACTATCTGTGTAAGCAGCTTGGTGCCAGCAGTTGTCACTGTGAGTCCCACCTCAGTTTCAGGAAATCCGAACTTGGCATCTTCGGTTGCGATCCTTATATCACAGCTCATGGCGAATTCGCATCCACCTCCTAAAGCATAACCTTGGACCGCTGCGATCAGAGGTTTACCCAGTCTCATTATCATACGCTGTACTTCTTGAAGCCCATCTGTCTCCTCAATCCAGGTCTCGAAACTTTTTCCGGCCGAGGACTCCTTTAAATCCTCCCCGGCACAAAAGGCCCTTCCAGCGCCTGTCAGAATGACAGAAATTGCCTCTTTATCTTCCCTGGCTGTCTCTAGTTGTTCAATGAAATCCCTAAGGAGGCCCCCATTTATTGCGTTTAGACGCTCCGGCCTATTCAGAGTAATAATACCAACGTTTCCATCCCGGCTGTAAAGAACCGTCTTTTTTGTCATATATAAGCCTCCGAGTTATTAATGATAAAGCAAGAATTACTCAGCTGAAAAAAATCCTTACGCTACCTTTTTCCTTTTTTACTTTTTTCCTCATGGAGCCTCCGCAGTTCCTGCTTCAAGATCTTTCCCGTTTTTGTTCTAGGCAACTCCTTTATGAACTCCACCTCCCTAGGATACGCATGAGCTTCCAGCTTGGTTTTCACATGCTGCTTGATGCTTTCTTCTAAAGCTTCGTCCACTTTCACGCCTTCCTTGGGTTGGATGAAAGCCTTTACAATTTCTCCCCTAACAGGGTCAGGTACCCCTATTACACCAACTAATGCCACTGCCTCATGTTTCATCAGACAACCCTCAACTTCACCCGGACCGATTCTATAGCCTCCGCTTTCAATGATATCATCCTGTCTGCCAGTAAACGAAAAATGTCCACTTTCATCTTTTATCCCATAATCTCCTGTTCGCATCCAATCACCGACAAATTTCTTCTTTGTGGCCCCCGGGTTCCGCCAGTATTCTAAAAACATGACCGGGTCAGGGCATTTGACAGCTATTTCACCGAGTTCACCGGGCTTTGCAATTTCCCCTCCTTCGCTGATTATCTCGACAATATGGCCCGGGACAGCTTTCCCGATTGCCCCTGGGACAATTTTCATCACTTCTGAGCAAAAACCAATAACCAAATCGCATTCTGTCTGTCCATATTGTTCATTAAGCTCAACTCCAAGGGCCTCTCTACACCATTCAGGTAGCTCTTCTCCCAATGTTTCGCCACCGGCTGTTATTGACCTTAACTGAACATCATAATGCTCTTTTGGTTTCTCCACCGCATGCATCATCATTCGTAAGACGGTGGGAACAGCCATGAGGTTTCTGACTCCATGCTTGGCCATCACATGGAAGGCCTGCTCTGGATCGAATTTACGGGCCCTGAATGCAACGACTGGAATCCCATGATGCAAACTTGGGAAAAGCGCGTCGTACGATCCTCCAATGTATGCCCAGTCTAACGGTGTCCACAATAGATCCCCTTTCTTAGGGAATAAATTATGATAGAATTCAAAGCCAGGCAGAATTCCGAGCAAAATTCGGTGTCCGTGCAGGGTTCCCTTGGGCTGGCCTGTTGTGCCTGACGTGTAAATGATCAGCGCCGGGTCATCCGGTGTTGTTTGCACAGGGGAAAAAACGTGGCTGCCTTTTCTCAAAGCATCCCAGAAATCAAGGACATGGTCTTCTTTTCCCGCATCAACAGCTACGATAAGTTCTAGATAGGGAAGGTGCTCCCTAATTTCATTGACCTTCGGTAAGTTATCAATATCCGTTATGACACACTTCACATCGCTGTCGCGAAGGCGATACTCTATGGCATCGGGACCAAAAAGGGTCAGTAGCTGAACGGCAATTGCAGCTAGTTTGTAAATGGCTATGTGGGAAATCAGTGTTTCAGGGCGCTGGGATAATAGGATGCCAACTCGGTCCCCTCTTTCTATGCCGTGGGCTTTAAGGGTATTGGCGAGTTGGTTTGAAAGGTTTTTCAGTTCCCAAAAGGTGTATTTCCATTCCCTGCCTTGTGGATCAATGTATATAAGAGCCAATCGATGTTTTTTATCTGCCCATTTGTCGCAGACGTCTACCCCAACATTGAAATACTCTGGGAGTCTCCACTTGAAGTTTCTATAGACTTCGTCATAGGACTTTCCTCTGAGCATATTGTTCTCCTCTTGCTTGTTCCTTCGCCCGAGTTTCGGGGTATCGGCCGGCAAGCAAGTTATTTCAAAGCCAGTAA
>JBDRPB010000277.1:0-2848 GCA_043809485.1 Pseudomonadota bacterium
TGTGGGAACCAGGATGAAGGGCAATCCCCGTTTCTGGATCTTCCCTTTCCCAATATAGTCCCGCACGCTCCCTTCGCTTTTGGCCAGGCATGCAATCACCTTCGCCGCATCCAGCGCACTCCCTCCTCCAAATCCGATAACGAAATCATACCCATTCTTCCTGGTGATGTTCAGGGCCTTATCCACGACCCCAACAGTCGGTTCATAATCCACCTCTTCGAAGAGATCCACCTGGATCCCTTCCTTTTTCAAGGCCTCCAGGGCCTTTTCGAGTAGTCCAATCTTGACCAGTTCATGATCCGTTATGATAATGGCCTTCCCCGCATTCAGCTTCTTGGCCTCTTTTCCTATCTCCAGAATGCTGTCATACCCTATGATAACCCTGGGCATACGTAAACGGGGAACGTCAAAGATTGCCAACCGTTTTTCGCTCTCCCTATTCATAGTCTCTCCCTCTCCTTTATTTTAAAAGATTTTTTGTGGGTATATCACATCTCAACTCCCTTTTCCATAGGGTATCCTTTTGACTCTTTATTTTCTTTTTCAGAAATCAAGGGGGCCTTTTGCATCCTTACCCCATCCTTACCCCACCTCTCAACACCTTGCACACGAGGCCCATCTGCGGCCTTATCGGAAAAGGCCCTTGACCTTTTAACCAATTTTTGTTAATTTTCCCTAAAGTTTCACAAGCGGTTCCCTTGGCTTCTTTAGCGGAAACGAAATCAGTCTGTGGATTTCCTATTTCTGGAGCTACTTGAATCCAAAAGGCAGAGCCGGCTTCGTCATGGCTTCTCAGGCCTCCGCTGCCGACCGTGACGAAAAAGAAATGCGGCGACGGATCGTCGAGACTGGCGATGTAGATGTGATGACCAACCAAAGTTACTCGAACCTGGAAAGATCTACGAATTGGAAATCGATCGCTGGGCTACCAGACAGGTATTTAAGGTAAGTCACCGCACCTATCGGGGACAGGAATGCAACTCCCGCCTCCATATTGCCATTGCCTACGCCGGAGAGATCCAGATTGAGCTCATCGAGTCCATCTCCAGGCAAAAAATATATACGGAGTTCTTGGAGGGAAAAGGCGAAGGACTGCATCATCTTGGTTTCCTGATTGATGACTACGAGCAGGCAGTGAGGGACTTTACCGCGAATGGCTACCCTGTCATTCAAATTGGGCGTGTCTGCAGAGACCGTGGAACACGCTTTGCCTATTTTTACACAGAAGCGGCCATTGGTTCCATTATGGAAATCATCGCCCCGGATGAGGCTGGACAGCAGTTGTTTGATCGGATCAAGAGGGGGGATTTTTAAGGCCCTGATAGTCTCGATAACTTTGTTTTATTCTTTTCCTTGTTTTCCAAAGGCAAGATAAAGAAAAATCGACTTCCTTCAAAATTCCTGCTCACCACCCGGATCTTTCCCTTGTGGGCGTCCACGGCCATCTTACAAAAGGTCAATCCCAGTCCGGTGGTGTACCCTTTCTTTTCAAGCTGGAAAAATTTATCAAAAATGGCCTCCTGATAATCAGGAGGGACACCTGGACCATTATCTTTTACAAAAAATTTGATGTCCGGTGTGTTCAAGTACTCAAAGCCCATCTCAATTGCTTCCCCACGGGGCGAATAATTTATGGCATTTGTCAATAAATTTTGAAGGACTCTGAGCAGGATTCCCCTGTCGCCACAGAAAAATTTACTGGCTCCAATTGAGGGATATTTTTCCAGAAAAGTCAGTTCTTTCATCTTGCCCAGCCCGAAGAGCATCGCTATGGACTCCTTTATTAGATCTCGAGGATCAATCCTCTCATAGAGGAGTTGAAGTCGACCTTCCTCAAGTCGGGTAATGTCCAAGAGATTACAGACCATCTTGTACAGGGTGTTACACCCCATCATGGCAGCCTCCACATACTCTTTATTGTCGTCAGCAGCCGTATAGGACAGGATATCGAGGTTTGCAACGAGTTCCGATATCGGCCCTTTCAAATCGTGGATTAACATATTGAAGAGGTCTGTTTTAAGTTTTTCCAACTTTCCTAATTGAAGGTTCTTTTTTTGAAGGATTCGCCTCTTCCTTTTTAAAGATTCCGTCAACCGTTGATTTTCAAGGGCACTAATGACCTGCCCCGCGATGCTTAAAAGGGCTTTTTCTTCTTCTTTGGAAAATAGGTCCATCCCTATCTTATCCGTAACACTTATCACACCAATGACTTTTTCATAGCCGGTTATGGGGACCAGCAAAAAGGCACATCCTTTATAGTGATCGAACTTCTTCAGAAATGTATCGTTCTCGGAAATATCCTTAATATACAGGGGGGCCCTATTTTTAATGACCCACGTGGACGGAGATTCTTGATCAAGGGGTTGCCTGACACGGTTCATCTTCATATCCGTTGATGCAATCACCTCCAGGGCCTTACGGCCCTTCAAAAGCATGATGGATGCACTCTTAGCCCCCATGAATCTAACAATTTCGAAGAGAATTCTCTGCGACTTCTCCTCAAACTCAAGACCCTTCTCAAGGGAGATAGAATTGATTGTGACTAAAACCTCCAGCAAACCCTTATGGTTTATCATTGGTCATCCGCCTACTTAACCACATTGTTTAAGGAGTTCCTTGGCGACTTCATGTTCCGGCTCGATCTTGAGTATCCTTTTCAGTGTCTTTTCAGCCAAGATGTATCTTTTCAAGGCCAAGAAATCTTTGGCAAGGTGAACCTTTATATCCAGGTTTTCTTTATCCTTATTTTCCGCGTCAATGAGATAGGGAATGGCTTCTGGAATATCCCCTAAATTTTCCAAGGCCTTCCCCAATTCAAATAATAGGTCTATACGAGTTGGCTGTTCCT
>JBDRPB010000278.1:0-4608 GCA_043809485.1 Pseudomonadota bacterium
TGCCCTTTGTGGTGTTCTAACTTATTGGTCCTTTTGGTGAAAAGAATCATGTAGTCGCCCCCTTGCCTAAAAATGGGGACCAGCACACCGGCGTGTTTGTACAAACACTTTTCGTCAGGGATGCGTTTTGGGGTTCTTGCGCTCAGGATTTCTTTAATTGCCTGTGGCAAATCTTTTTGATTTTCCATGCCCACTCTAAATATTTTTCCTCACTTGAGGCTAATCAACTCCATAGGTTCTCAGATATTCATCAAATTCTGCTTTTGTCTTTTCATCTATCGGAGCCATTTTGCCCTGGATTAAGACAGGAACCTTTTCTTCATAAAGATACCTTATGGTCTCTCGGATGCCTGCCACAGAAAAAACAGGAACCCCACTCTTTGAAATAAATTTCCGAATGGCATTTTCACCCTTTTGCCCGGGAATCACATTCCCTTCTCTGTCATAGACTGCTGTGGTCTGTTCCCTGTCTATTCCGATCCCGATACCGACCACATGAAATGTCATTTCGCGCGTGTGAGCCTCGGCTTGTATCTTTTCCAGAAGCTCATATTTGGTTCCCATGGAGGTGGCCACATCGTCTACGACAAATATGCGGCACCCGTCAAAGAAAGTGCGATTGACAAATACACTCTTAAAAGCGCTCGCCTCTCCATGGGTCTTGGCTTCTTTTCGGTCGTATTCAAATGGCATATCGAGCCCGTGATCCTTCCATAATGAAATCGCGGTTGCCAGGGCAATGGAGCTTCCCTTATATGACGGGCCCAGAATGATGTCTGTACCTTCAGCAAGATTGCGTGACACCATCATGCCTGCAAAAAAAGATCCCAACTCCAGGCTCAGTCGACCTGTCTTGAACATGGCCATGTTCACAAAGTAGGGAGTGGGGCGCCCATCTTTCAAAATAAGGTCTTTGTCAAAAAAAAGTGCCCCGGTATCAGCCAGGGTTCGGGCAAATCGTTTTTTGTACGCTTCCATAAAATTATCTTAAACAAAATGGTTGAATGCTTCAACAACAATCTAAGCCCCTTAATGATATTCTTGACAAGGACAAATATCGCTGGTAAATAAAAAGTCAGTTCGCTTCGCTCATCCCCGCTGAAACAGCGGGGAGAATGATGGAATAATGGAATAATGGGAGTTATTGCATAGGGCAAAGAGCATAGTGCAAAGCGAAAAAACTCCATGCTCCATGCACTTAGCGTATTTTCATTCCATGTGTGAGGAAAAAAACTGTTTAATTTCAGAAAGTTGCAGAAATTTGGAGGCGTTTAATTCGGAGGTATAATCATGCCCGAAGAACAGGTTGCCGTTATTGTCAAGTTTTTCGCAAAACCCAGTGTCGCTGCTCTGGAGGTTACTAATGGAACTATTAAGAAAGGTGATATTCTGAGGTACAAGGGCCATACCACCGACTTTACAGAAGAAATCTCCAGCATGGAAATTGACAATCAAGTTGTGGATGAAGTCAAGGTGGGAGATCTGGTGGGAGTTAAGGTGAAAGAAAGAGTCCGGGAAAACGATACAGTTTACAAAGTCGTTGAGTAATCCTGAATCTCCTTCAAGACTTCCGGGATCAGCTTTCTAACAAAACCTTCCTTATCATAGGTATTCATTGTAGAATACTGATCATATGCAGCGTGGTCCTGGCTGAGCACGGGGACCTTTGCCTGAAGACTCGGTGCCAGCCTGTCAAACCCTTTTATGAGCTCTACTAACGTGAAATCCTCCCCGGGATAGCTCGTAAGCCATCCCAGCCTTTTCATGCATTCAAAACGAATCAGGTCCAGCATAAAGAGGTACTGGTCAATAATAGCCATTTTTTTCTTCGGGCTTAATTCATTGAATTCAAACCCGGAACCTAAGCCCTGAAGGTTCATAATCAGGTCATAGAGATAAAAGGTTCCCTTATCCTTCCCCTGCGCCAGGAATGAAAGTGTCTTAAAAGAGATTTGGGAAAGCTTGGTCTCCAGGCCGAATTCCTCTTTAAACCGGCTTTCCCAGTTTCTGTATCCTTTCCTGACCGCCAAAAGGAGTCGGCCCTCCTCCAGATCAATGACCTGAGGTGTTTTGTTTCCCTTGCCCCTTTTCTTCATTTTTAAGTCTAAATCCGCATCTTTCGCAGATTTTTCCTTTTGGCTGTTTTAACCCGCATTCAGGACACATGGTAATATCCTTGAAAAAAACGAAGGAATTCGAAGAATCAATTCGCGTTGATTCTTCAAAGTACCCGTTTTCCTGAATCGTGACCATGCCGCCTGCATCTTGAACGACATCGGCATATTGCTTTGCATCACCCAAAGTCAAGTCCCCTTTTAAAATAATCGGGGCCTCACGGATTATTTTGTCCACAGTCCCTGAAGGTGCGCCCAGGCGTGTCATTTGGGTCTTGAAGAATGTTTTATCCTCAATTAAGCCGTGAAAAAGCACGCGATATTTCTTAACCACTTATACTCCCACCTTTATAACCCAAATTCCCAGGTAGTAATTGTAGCATATTTCATAAATAGAGTCTGAACGAAAACTGCTATTTTTCCCAATTTCTCACAATTTTCAGCGAAGCACAGTTAGGGCAGATTTATGGGGGCATACCACCGCCTTTTCCTGAAAGGGAGATGGAAAGGGCACATCTAAATTGCTGTGAAACTTTTTTGAATCTCGGCCTTGTTTTTTACTTTTTCAGTATGGTGTACTTCGAGCCTTCAAGTGTCAGGTTGGCCATTAAACCTTTTTGGCCGAAGACGAAGCCGACAATGGGGTCTTTAATGTTGGTCGTATCGACGGCCTCTCCAGCGCCCACCGTTATCAGGGCGACTGATCCATCGACACCCGCCTTCCAGCCAGAACTCGCTCTGAAATTCTTCAGCGCTTCGTCCTGCATAAAGACAAGGATTACAGTCTTCTTCTGGCCCCCAATCTGCAAGCCCCACGAACCGGCTATGGTACTGTAATAGTCAACAGTCTTTCCACCGATTCTTAATGCTCCCTCCCCGTACTCGCCACCAAAAACAAAGCCCGCCTTGTAGACACTTGGGAATACGAGCACGCCTTTTGCGCTCTTTAGAAACTCCTTTGCCCCTTTCACTTCCTTGTTGAATCGCTCTAAGGCAACATCCACACTGACGTCGATCTCTTTGGCCGTGGCAGCATGGGCGGCGCTGGCAAAAAAGGCACCGAGAATGAGTGTCAAGCACGCAGCCGACAATGCTGCAGTGCAAAACCCTCTGCTCACATCCATTGATAGTATTTTCATGACATTGGACACCTTTAGTTAGATTTGAAATTAGTGTAATGCTACACTATCTTATAAACGTTACATCAAGAAGCTTATTTGTCAAGCACTCAAGGGACTTTAAAGGTTTTATCAGAGCATTTGAGATAGGCCTTCGTTCTCTACAAAAAAACGAATGTCTGTGAAAAATGAAGCCCTTACCCTGATTATAAGCCGGTATATCAGGCCGCAGGCAATTTACTGATTTACAAATAGACGCCCCCATCCCCTTATCCGCTTGCAGCGGGACGTGAAAGGCCATTCTTTCACGCCATTATGGTTAAAAAAAAGGGACTTGCCATGAATATAAAGCAAATCCCTTGTTAAGATGCATTGGCGTCCCCAACCGGATTCGAACCGGTGTTGCCGGCGTGAAAGGCCAGTGTCCTGGACCGGACTAGACGATGGGGACGCTATCTGAACAGAGTGGTTTATAGCGTAAAAATGGTCACCGTCGAGGTGTTCACCTCAGAGAGGGTCCAATGTATCTTTTTACCGAAGTTCCGTCTATAATCAACGCCTTCAAGAAAATCATATACGCTTGCCTGAGGCGAAGTGATGCTGACTACTGGATAGATAAAAACAGGATTCAATTTTTTACCCAGAAACCAGGAACAAGTATCCAGTATTCGAATATGGTGGGCCGTGCGAGAATCGAACTCGCGACCAACGGATTAAAAGTCCGCTGCTCTACCAAACTGAGCTAACGGCCCAATTGTAATTTTTTAATCTATCACCTTCCAAATATTGTGTCAAAAGCTTTTTTACCAAAACGGGCATTATGTTGGGTTTCGAGCCTCAACCCAACCTACAATTCTTTTTTTTACCGCTGAGCTGTGCGGTAACTATTCAACATTAAAGATATTCTGCCGGATGAGGTCGAGCTCTTCTTCGTTGGGAGGATACGGATAGTTCCATTGATTCACATCTGGCAGGCAGTTGCCAAAGGGCCGGTTGCAGGCCACCTGTCCATCCGGGCCGAGGCACCCGCTGGTCATGAAGGCTTTACCATAACTGATAATACTCGCCAGAAGGTCAGAGGCAAGGCCGAAATCAATAATGCGGCCTGCCTTGTCAAAACTCATATCCTGGTTGCTACCCAGGTCCTCTTCGATAATGTAGCGTGCCAATTGAATTCTTAGATAGGCAGGCCAGGGTGGCTGGGGCCTGTCGGCCAATCTGGAATTTTCCTCGGGAAAAAAAGAGAAGAGGTGACTCACCACGCCCATCTGCCAGAGCCTGTTCATGATGGAGACCATCTGTTCTTCTGTTTCCCCCATCCCTACCATCAGATGAGCGCCCACATTTGGATGCCCAAAGATGACAAGGGCCGTTTC
>JBDRPB010000279.1:0-2605 GCA_043809485.1 Pseudomonadota bacterium
CTGCGCAGGACAAGATGATCGAAAGTAGTTTGGCCAGGATCGGCAGAAAGATGTTGGTCATGAGCGGTAAGGGAGGCGTTGGTAAGAGCACGGTCGCCGCCTATTTAGCGTTGCTTCTGAGCAAAAAAGGAAAAAAGGTTGGCCTCCTGGATGTTGATCTTCATGGGCCGAGCATTCCCCGTCTTATGAATATCCAGGGGGGACTGGATATGCCTGAGGAGGGCGTGGTCAGACCATATAGTTTTTCTGATAATCTATCTGTTGTCTCGCTGGAAATGGTTTTGGGTGATAAGGACACGGCTGTAATCTGGCGGGGACCTTTGAAAATTAGTGCAATAAGACAATTTATATCCGACATAGATTGGGGTGACCTGGATTATCTGATTGTTGATTCCCCACCCGGGACGGGTGATGAACCCCTTACAGTGGCTCAAACCATTCCTGATGCAGAAGCCCTCATAATAACCACACCGCAGGAGATAAGCCTGGCGGATGTGAGGAAATCGATCAATTTCTGCAAGCAGGTGAATATAAAGATCACGGGTGTGGTTGAAAACATGAGTGGTTTTGTTTGTCCCCATTGCGGAAAGAAGATCTCCATTTTTGGCAGTGGAGGGGGAAAAGTAATGGCTCGCCAAATGGACGTTCCATTCCTCGGAGAAATTCCCCTGGATTCACAGATGGTTGAAATGGGGGACAAGGGGAAACTGGACGTACTTACGGAGAAGGCTGATCTGGAAATCAATAAGGTATATGAAGAAATCGTAAACAGGATTGTCAAGGGAGCTTAGGGGCTTCGCCCCAATTGGAATGATGGAATGATGGAACACTGGAATAATGGGTTTTGGGAAATTGACAGAATGGGTTATTGGGAAAATCAAGTTGACAAATCGTAAGAGAAATGAGAAATTCGGGTCTTATCCATTTGGTAGAAGACGAATTTACATCTTTCCATTATTCCATGTGTAAGGCAAGATTACAGAGCCTCAGTAACTATATATAATTTTCCCGCCTTGGCGGGATAGAATTTCCGAGACGTCTAATTTGTAGAAGTTTGGATACATTTATTTAATGGAGGAATTTAGTATGGAAGAAGGAAGAATTGCTATCCCGTCAATGGGGACCGGTGGTCTTGATGGCGAAAGATCGGGCCATTTTGGCCATTGTGATGTGTTCACCATGGTGGATGTTGAAAATGGAGAGATCAAAGATGTATCAACTGTTCAGAATCAGAGCCATGTTCAGGGGGGCTGCATGGTACCGGTGAATCTTTTGGCGGACCATAATGTGAATGCCCTTATTGTTGGGGGTATCGGCATGCGCCCCTTAATGGGTTTCAAGCAGGTTGGTATTGATGTCTATTATGACGCGGAAAGACCGCAGATACGACCGGTTGTGGAGGATCTGATTGCCGGCAAATTGCCTGCTATCGGGGACGACCAGGTTTGTGGCGGTGGTGGTGGGGCTGTACAATAAGACCGGAGTTCGTGTTGAGTATATGAAGGGGGCTGTTTAGATGAACGAGAAGCAAACGCATGATGATGTGTACAAAATGCTTTCCCAATCGGGCTATTCCGATAAGGCGATTCAATATTTTCAGGCGAAAGAAAATATTGGGGTTATTGAAAACGCGGATCAGATTACGGATGTCACGGGTCCCTGTGGAGATACAATAAAGATCTCCATGAATGTCGAGGGTGAAAGAATAAATGATGCAAAAATACAGGTTCTTGGCTGTCCCGGTGCTGTTGCGTCTGCCTGTGCTGTGGTGAATCTTGCAAAGGGAAAAACGCTGGAAGAAGCGAGCCAGATAGACCTGGCTGCACTTTATAAAGAACTTGAGAAGCTGCCTGATCAAAAAGTCCATTGCGCCCGCCTGGCGTTGAAAACCCTTCAGAAGGCCCTGGACGAATATGCGGGGAAAGATCGAGATAGGGCGGCAAATGAGCATCAGGGGAGGCATTGATGAAAATAGCCGTTACGTCAACTGGTACGGATCTGGAATCAGCCGTTGATCCTCGTTTTGGAAGGGCAGCGTATATCCTTATCGTTGATTCAGAAACTCTTGCCTTTAAGGCGCTGGATAACAAAGAGAATGTGAATACTCTTAAAGGGGCAGGAATTCAGGCGGCCAGGATGGTGAGCGATAAAGGGGCGCATGTGCTGCTCACGGGATTTTGCGGTCCTAACGCATTTAAGGCCCTCAAGGCCGCAAATATAGGCGTAGCCAACGATGCGAGCGGTTCGGTAAAAGATGCCGTAAAGGCCTATCTTGACGGCAAACTACCTCTGGCGAATGAAGCAAGTGCTGAAGCGCAATGGTAAGTAGCAATATTCCATGCTAACTTACTATGAGGTCTCTATAAAAAATTAAAAGCTTTTTCGTCTGCCTTGGTAATACCTTTTAAGGCTATCGAGCTTGTTGATGTATTCACTTTGGAAGTGAAAGTGAGGATGGAGGAGAATCTCTTCCCGTATGGGCTCGATGTATGGCAGGATATCTATCCCATAGCTGTTTCCCCCCTTTTTGTCCGCCTCATTGATAATCAAAAGGCAATAGTAACTGACAAGCAGCCTGATATCTGAGGATCGGCGGAACAAACAA
>JBDRPB010000280.1:0-4703 GCA_043809485.1 Pseudomonadota bacterium
AGCCCTGCTTCTAATGTCTGATAGCAAGGCAAAAGAGCTGGGTCTAAAACCGCTTGTGAAAATCAGGTCCTATTCTTCGGCTGCAATAGATCCCGCCTATATGGGTCTCGGGCCAATCCCGGCGGTAAGGAAAATTTTGAACAAGGAAAATCTTGCCATGGATGATTTTGGCGTAATTGAGCTGAATGAGGCATTTGCTTCCCAGGCCATTGCATGTATACGGGAACTCAAATGCGACATGGAAAAGACCAATGTGCATGGCAGCGGTATCTCAATCGGCCACCCCATCGGCTGCTCTGGGGCACGAATCCTTGTAACCCTGATGGGAGAAATGCTGAGAAAAGACCATAGTCTCGGTCTGGCTTCACTATGTATCGGTGGTGGTCAGGGAATGGCGACCGTGTTAGAAAAACTGTAGTAGTTCACCGCAGAGACACTAAGGCCGCGAAAATCAAAAAATTAATTTAACTCAGCGTTCTTTGCGCCTCAAGAGAGCGAAGCGAACGAGCGGTGAACGGTTGCGAAATAAATTAATGGGATCATCAATAGTCAATAGTCAATCGAAAATAGTCAATCAAAAAGGGGAGCGAAAAATGACTTACGAGAACATTATCTTTGAGACAGAAGGAAACGTGGCGACTATCAAGTTTAACCGGCCTAAGGCCCTGAATGCCATTAACCCGGCACTTTTGGTGGATGTGAGGGATGCGCTGGAAAAGATAGAGGCCGACCCGTCTGTGAAGGTGCTTATCCTCACCGGTGAGGGAGAAAAGGCTTTTGTGGCAGGGGCTGACATCTCACACATGGTTAATCTCTCTCCACTCCAGGCCAGGCTATTTTCACAGGAAGGGCATAACCTCATGTTTAAACTTGAAAACTTCTCCATCCCGGTAATTGCCTGCGTGAACGGATTTGCACTTGGTGGTGGGACAGAGCTTGCCATGGCATGCGATTTCATCTACGCCTCGGAAAATGCCAAGTTCGGTCAGCCTGAAATCAATCTTGGTATTATGCCCGGCTTTGGAGGCACCCAGAGGCTTTCCCGGCTCGTGGGAAAGGCCATGGCAAAAGAGCTTTGCATGAGCGGAGGCATGATCAGCGCCCAGGAGGCCAAAGATATAGGGCTGGTTAACAAGGTGTTTCCTCCTGAAAGCTTGTGGGAGGAAACCATGAAAACAGCCAATCTGCTGGCATCTAAAGGAAAGGTATCGATGAGGGCCGTGAAACAGTGTATTGATCGAGGTTTTGATGTTGATATGCGTTCAGGCTGTTACATGGAAGCTGATGCCTTTGCGCTATGCATGGCCAGCCCGGATGGGAAGGAAGGGATGTCTGCATTTTTGGAGAAAAGAAAACCTGAATTCAAAGGAGAACTGCAATAAAATGGATTTTGCACTGACTGAAGAACAACAGATGGTCCGGGACATGGCCCGGCGGTTTGCAGAGACAGAGATCAAGCCCAAGGCCGCTGAACTGGATGAACGACATGAGCACCCGGCAGAGATCGTGAAGCAACTTGGTGAACTGAAAATGATGGGTATTGCTGTGCCTGAGGAATACGGTGGCGGGGGTATGGACTATGTGAGCTATGTGCTTGCCTTGATAGAAATATCAAAGGCATGCGCCTCAACCGGCGTCATCATGTCAGCCAATAACTCACTTTATTGCTTCCCTGTACAGGCCTACGGCACTGAGGAGCAAAAGAAGAAATATCTTTATCCCTGTGCATCAGGTGAGAAGATTGGCTGCTATGGTCTGACCGAGGCAGGGGCGGGCTCGGATCCTGCAGGCATGCGGACCATGGCTGTCAAGGATGGAGATGAATGGGTAATAAACGGAGAAAAAAAGTTCATTACCAATGGCAATGTTTCTGGGTATGCAGTGATAGCTGCAATCACTGAAAAGGGCAAAGGTTATAAAGGGATCAGTTCTTTTGTGGTCGATATTGACAATACGCCCGGCTTCAAGGTTGGACGTTTGGAGGATAAACTTGGTATCCTGGCCTCAGGCACAGCAGAGCTGATTTTCGAAGATGCAAGGCTGCCAGCAGACGGACTCCTTGGAAACGAGGGTGAGGGATTCAGGCAGATGCTCACCACGCTCGATGGAGGTCGTATTGGGATTGCATCCCAGGCACTTGGTATTGGCCGTGCAGTGCTTGAAGAGGCCCTCGAATACGCCAAGACTCGGGAGCAATTCGGGAAACCCATTACATCGTTTCAGGCCATTCAGTGGAAATTGGCGGATATGGCCACGGAATTGGATGCTGCGGAGCTTCTGACCCTCAGGGCCGCTTGGTTAGAGGACCACAAAAAGCCATACGAAAAGGAAGCCGCTATGGCCAAAACATATGCCTCAGATGCGGCCATGAGGGCATCCGTCGAAGGCGTCCAGATCTTAGGAGGATATGGTTACTGCAAGGAATATCCCATGGAACGTCACATGCGTGATGCCAAGATATGCCAGATATATGAAGGAACCAATGAAATCATGCGCCTTATAATTGCGAGAAACCTTATAAAGAATTGACTATTGAAAAAACCAAAAAAGAATATTCAATTAAAAATAATCAATCAGAAACGTTAATCGACGATGGTCAATCAGCAATTAAACAGTCAATCGAAAATAGTCAATCGAAAGGGGTTCCCATGTCTTTGACATTTAACGAGAAGATTTTTGATGACATAAAAGTTGGTTACAGAAAGTGGAAAGATAAGTTAGACAGGCTCTTTGCCTCCAAACCGGAAAGGCTTGGTCGGTTTTCCACGGTTTCAGACAGGGAGATCAAGAGTCTTTATTCACCTACAGATATGAGGGACCAGGATTTTATGAGAGACCTTGGTTTTCCGGGTGAATATCCATTTACCCGGGGTGTCCAGCCCTCCATGTATCGAGGACGGCTCTGGACCATGCGAATGTTCGCTGGTCTCGGGAGCGCCAATGATACGAACGAACGCTTTCATCACCTGGTCAAAGAAGGCCAGACAGGGCTCTCCACGGCCTTTGATATGCCCACACTGATGGGGTATGACTCAGACTCACCCAAGGCCAGAGGGGAATGTGGAAAATGCGGGGTGGCAATTGATACCTTAAAGGATATGGAAGACCTGTTTGATGGGCTTCCCATTGACAGGATTACTACCTCTATGACAATCAATCCACCTGCCCCAGTGCTCTGGGCTATGTATGTTGCTATGGCAGAAAAGAGGGGAATAGACAGGAAGGTTATTGGCGGTACCATCCAGAATGACATGCTCAAAGAATTTATCGCTCAGAAGACCTTTATGTGTCCACCAAAACCTTCTGTGCGTATTATAGCTGATACAGTAGAATTTGGGACAAATGAGGTGCCGAGGTGGAACACTATCAGCATCAGCGGGTATCATATCAGAGAGGCGGGGTCCACCGCGGTTCAGGAGCTGGCCTTCACACTCGCTGATGGCATCGCCTATACCCAGGCGGCCTTAGACCGAGGGCTTGATGTGGATGACTTTGCGCCCCGGTTTTCCTTTTTCTTTAATTCCCATCTTGACTTCTTTGAAGAAATTGCCAAGTTTCGGGCGGCAAGACGTATGTGGGCAAAGATCATGAAGGAAAGATTCAAGGCCAAAGATCCCCGCTCCTGGTGGCTGAGGTTTCATACACAGACTGCCGGCTGTTCGCTAACGGCCCAGCAGCCTTACAACAATGTCGTTAGAACGGCGCTTCA
This sequence comes from Pseudomonadota bacterium, assembly GCA_043809485.1. Classification (GTDB taxonomy): domain Bacteria; phylum Desulfobacterota; class DSM-4660; order Desulfatiglandales; family Desulfatiglandaceae; genus 4484-190-2. The sequence continues at coordinate 3,710 of JBDRPB010000280.1, forward strand.
AGCGTTGGCTGCTGTTATGGGCGGCACACAATCCCTGCACACCAATTCCCTGGACGAGGTATTGGCTATACCTACCGAAGAGGCTGCGACCATTGCTCTCAGGACCCAGCAGATTATTGCAGAGGAATCCGGGGTGGCCAACACCATTGATCCTCTGGGGGGATCGTATTTTGTAGAGGCGCTCACAAACGAGCTGGAGGAGGAGGCCTTTGAGATTATCAGGAGAATAGATGATATGGGCGGTATGCTCTCTGCAATTGAAAAAAATTATCCCCAGCAGGAGATTGCTGACGCGGCTTACCATTACCAGAGACAGATCGATGGAAAGCAAAAGACAGTGGTTGGGGTCAATAAATATGTGACCGAAGAGGACATTCCGGTTGAAGTTCTCGAAATAGATGAGGAGCTTGAAAAACAGCAGATCGAAAAGACCAACCGGATTAAGAACGAGCGCAACAACAAAATGGTAAACGAATGCCTTGAAAGGGTAGGGGAGGCCTGTGCGGGAGATCAAAATGTTATGGAGCCTCTCATAGAGGCAGTGAAGAGCTACGCTACGCTCCAGGAGGTGTGTGACGTTTTCAGACAGGTTTTCGGTGAATACCGGGATCCGGGGATCTATTGACGATTGACTATTTTCGATTGACTATTGACTATTGGAACCCCGTCCGTGATAGGTTACAGTTTGAAATTTTTTAGCCTGGCGGACGACAGTCGCGGATATAAGGCCACTACCACAGTAGCTTAAAATAACGAAGACCTTTACACTAATTCGAGATGAGCCATATTGTGAAATGGAAACAATGGTGCGAACCAGGTTCCGCAAATTATCAATATAAAATCTGCAATAGTCAATAGTCAATCGAAAATAGTCAATCCATTGAGGGGGTTTATGGTACACAAGAGAAGAATAAGGGTAATGGTGGCAAAGCCCGGTCTTGACGGGCACGACAGAGGCGCAAGAATTATTGCCAGGGCGTATCGGGATGCTGGC
>JBDRPB010000281.1:0-9599 GCA_043809485.1 Pseudomonadota bacterium
AACATAGCGCTTGATCTATCAGAAAGGATCAGTTAGCTTCTGGCTAATATTACAGAAATTGACGTACTGCCTAACATGATGCTGAGAAGGAAGCACTCGGATGAAAAGCAAACTAAACGCGCTCCTAAGAAATACGATTGACGACTGTTTCCAACAGGGAATACTCTCAAAAACCCCGCTTTCGAATTATGTAATAGAAGTCCCAAACAATCCGGACCATGGTGATTTTGCCACCAATCTGCCCATGACCCTCGCATCAAGCCAGAAACGACGCCCCCGGGAGATCGCGTCCGTCATAGTTGCCCATCTCAAAGACAACGGGAATCTCATTGAAAATGCGGAGATAGCGGGTCCTGGCTTTATCAACTTTAGAATAAAGGCACAGGAATGGTATCGCGCTTTGTCCGAGATTGTCAGGCTCAAAGAAATTTACGGCCGGAATGACACGGGAAATCATCAAAAAATGATGATTGAATTTGTAAGTGCAAACCCAACCGGCCCCCTTCATCTTGGACATGGGCGAGGTGCAGCATTAGGGGATACCCTCTCCAGAATTTTTTCCTTTTGCGGTTATGATGTGGCCCGCGAGTTCTATATCAATGATGCGGGGCAACAGGTCAGGCTCTTAGGCGAATCCATTTACAGCCGATTTAAACAGATGTCTGATCCTGAACATCCATTCCCGCAAAAAGGATATCATGGAGACTATATTCTTGACCTGGCAAAGACAATATCCAAAGAAATCGATCTGGAGGCCATGCCCGAAGAGGAGGCCATCCATGTGTGTACCCAAACAGGCAAACAAGTAATGCTTGATGAGATCAAGCAGGACCTGCTCCGGTTCAGGATCGCCTTTGACGTCTGGTACCGTGAAAGCGATCTTTACTCCTCAGGTCAGCTCAAGAATGCCCTTAAGACAGTCAAAGACAGAGAACAACTCTATGAGAAGGATGGGGCACTGTGGATTGCTACGACTAAATTCGGAGATGACAAGGACCGGGTCCTTCAGAAACAAGACGGGCAATTTACCTATTTCGCTACGGATATGGCCTATCATCTGGATAAAAGGAGTCGTGGTTTTGAACATGTGATCAACATTTGGGGAGCAGACCATCACGGTTATGTCCCCCGCATGCAGGCTGCGCTTTCGGCATACGGCTTTCCGGAAGGCTGGTTATCCGTTGTGCTAATTCAGCTTGTAAAGCTCTGGCGGGCCGGACAAGAGATAAAAATGTCAAAAAGGGCAGGTTCATATGTCACACTTCAGGAACTGGTGGATGAGGTTGGCGTGGACCCGGTACGCTTCATCTTCCTCACCAAGAGTAATGACTCAGCTCTGGATTTTGACATAGATCTTGTAAAAAAACAGGACAGTGAAAATCCGGTCTATTATGTCCAATATGCCCATGCCAGAATATGCAGCATTTTCAGGAAGGCAGCCTCGGAAGGAATATCGCTGCCTGATGAACCGGATGGGCTCCTGGAACGACTTGTGTTAGACGAGGAGATGGCATTAATCAAGCGCATGGCCTCATTTCCGTCCCTTTTGATTGATATCTGCAGCAGCCTGGAGCCCCATCGTCTGACCTATTACCTCACTGACCTGGCCGCTTTGTTCCACAGATACTTTAACCTGGGTACGAAAACCCCTGATTATCGGGTACTTACTCATGATAGTGCGTTGAGCCAGGCAAGGTTGTTTCTGGCGGGGGCGGTAAGGATTGTAATAGGCAACGGACTTGAACTCCTGGGCATAAGCGCGCCAGAGAAAATGTGAAAAGGGTTCTGAGACCATGCCCCCCCAAAAATCAAAAGCCAAAAAGAAGGGCAAAAGATATCGGGTGGACCTTTCTCGCACATCTCTTTTTTTCTGGTGCCTGGGGACCTTATTCCTCTTGGCGTGGATCTTTGTGCTTGGAATTCTTGTGGGCCGGGGTTTTTTCCCTCAGGGAATCGAGGCCCTGTCCAAACTACGGGTCCCAATCGGCAGGCTGCAGGGTGTTGTTGGCAATAGAAAAACGTCCGATTTGGATTCCATCAAAGGGCTGGATAATAACCCGGAATTTGAGTTCTATGATCAATTGTCTGTTAAAAAAGATGAATTGGCCAAAAAAAATACGTCAGGCGCCAAAAAGGCAGGGAGGCCGACAGATCTGGCCAAGCGGTTTGAAACAGATAAACCTTCTGCCGAACAAGTTGAAGCTCCGGAAAAAAATCAATCAAACTTCAATAATGGAGGAGGGCAGACAAACCCCGCTGGAGAGATCAAGCCTATGGATACTGGCGGGGCCTACACCGTGCAGGTAGCTTCCCTTGACAGTGAAAGTAAGGCAGTCAAGATGGCCGGCCAACTTGAAAGTAAGGGCTATCCGGCATACGTACATAAGGTCAATGTAAAAGACAAAACCTATTACCGTGTAACGTGCGGGGAGTTCAAGGACAAAAAAGAGGCCGGTGATTTTAAGAGCCTGTTGTATCAGAAACAACAAATCAAAGGTTTTGTTACAAAGGGCTTTACCGATAATGTTCAACTGGACACTAAAAAGAGAAAGGAACTGGCAAGCCTCGTTAGAGAGATCAAGTCCACAGAAACCGGCGGGGCGTACACTGTGCAGATAGCTTCCCTTGACAGTGAAAATAAGGCAGTCAAAATGGCTGACCGGTTAAAAAACCGGGGGCATCCGGCTTACGTAAAAAAGGTCAATGTAAAAGGCAAAACATACTACCGGGTGAGGTGTGGGAGATTCAGTGACAAAAAAGAGGCCGGCGATTATGAAATGCTGTTGGCCAAACAGGATAAAATCAAAGGTTTTGTAATCAAATTAGAACAATAAAGGATGTTTTCAATGCATATCAAAAAAGCGGCTGCAGGCGATATTGCCGCCATCCACAGTATCCTGAATTATTACGCAGAGCAGGACCTTTTGTTGCCAAGGTCTTTGAGCGAACTTTATGATCATTTAAGGGACTATTTTGTCTTGGAGAACAAGGAGAAGGCGCATTCAATACACGGGGTGTGTGGCCTGCGTGTATACTGGGAGGATCTGGCTGAGATCAAGTCCTTAGCTGTTTTTGAAGACCAGCAGGATAGAGGTTTCGGCTCAAAGCTTGTCAGGGCCTGTCTGCAGGAGGCCCGGTCTTTAGGGATAAGGAAGGTGTTTGCGCTTACTTATGTCCCCGACTTTTTTATAAGGCTTGGGTTCAAGGCGGTAGACAGATCGATATTTCCCCAAAAGATCTGGGCAGATTGCCTGAAATGCCCCAAGTTCCCCGACTGCGATGAGGTCGCATTAGCAATCGACTTGCAGTAAATTTAACAGCAGAGGTCGGGAATTTTTAAGATGCAACACTACATTGGGAGGATATAATGTTTGGCATTGGCATGCCGGAACTGATTGTTATTTTGGTCATCGCCCTGATTGTTATTGGTCCGAAGAAACTGCCCGACCTGGCCAAAGCGCTTGGTAAAGGTATGGCAGAATTCAGAAAAGCCACACAGGAAATTAAGGATAGCCTGGATGTGGAAGAAGAATTAAATGAAGTAAAAGATGATTTGGTCGATTCCATTAGCGGTCTGGACATACCAGAAGAACCGGAGCCGCCAAAATCCACTGAAGCCGAAGAGCCAGCATATAGTGACATGGACGAAGTACCCGAAGACCACGAAAAGGTAGAAAATGAAATCCGGGAGGACAAAAAGGAGTTAAACGGCAGAGATAAAGCAGAGGAGACAAAAGATGGTGGATAGCGCCGAAAAGCAGCCCTTCCTGAGCCATCTTGAAGAACTGCGCAAAAGGCTTGTTGTGTGTGCTATTGGTGTGGGAGCCGGTTTTGTCATTGCCTATATCTTTTCAGAAAGGCTTTTTCAACTGTTGGTGGCCCCTCTTAAGGCTGTGATGCCGGAGGGCGATCAACTGATCTTCACCAACCTGCCTGAAATGTTTTTTGCCTATATCAAGGTGGCCTTTATTGCAGGTATCATGGCTGCCGCTCCTCTGATCTTTTACGAATTGTGGATGTTCATCGCTCCGGGCCTTTACCAGAAAGAAAAAAAAATGGCGATCCCTTTTGTCATATCTTCCACAATTCTGTTCGTTGGCGGAGCGCTCTTTGGCTATTTTGTCGTCTTTCCCTTTGGGTTTAAATTCTTCATAGGGTTTTCCAATGAATACGTAAAGGCCCTCCCGTCTGTAAAGCAGTATTTTTCATTCTCCATGAAACTACTCTTTGCGTTTGGTGCCGTCTTTGAACTCCCTGTCATTATCTTCTTCCTGTCGAAGATGGGAATCGTTACACCCCAGTTCTTGCGTCAAAAACGCAAGTACGCTATTTTGTTGACCTTCGTCCTGGCTGCTATACTGACTCCTCCGGATGTCATCACTCAATGTATGATGGCCGGGCCCCTGATCGTGCTGTATGAAATTGGAATTATAGTTTCAAGAATTGCTCAGAAGAAAAAAGAAGGTGGAGAAACGGTGAAGGCCGAAGCGGATGAAGATTAATCCTAACTAAAAGAACGCGGGATGGGTTTCGCTGTTTTAACCTTATTTTGCATAGTTCCCATAATATGCAAGCTATGTGTAATTAACGAAACTCATCGGATTATGAACGCTCAACCCACCCTACGACTGAACGAATCAACGGATTAACGGAACACGCTGAAATGATCGCCCGAAATAGTCAAAAGAAGTGATTCCTTTTCCACCTCACCATGGGAATCAAATGATATACCACCAGTCACGCCATCGAAATAGTAATATTGGAGTGCCTCCTGCAGGGTCCTTCTCGTTCGAACGTCCTCATCTGCAATGACCTCCATCAAATATTTGATGGTGTCATATCCGGTGGCAGCCAGGATCCCGGGCTCAGCATCAAAATTTGCCTTATACTCTTCCACAAAGGAATTCACCGCCGCATCACCGAGACCTTCAAAATACCCTGATGAAAAAATGGCACCCTGGACATAATCCCCAGCCGTCTCTATCAAGTGGGGAGACTGCCAGGCGCTTGTTCCCGCCAAAAGGACATCAAGGACGTCATAATATGCCAGTTGTGGGGCGATCATAGCCACTCTCTGAAAATTGTCCGGTATAAAAACCATGTCAAAATCGATAATAGGTTGGGGTTCCTCTGGAAATATTATACTTTCTTCTTCTTCAGGAGTCCTCATGGCCAAGAGCTTCTGCGTCAAAGATTTGGGCCTTGGGTAGTAAAGGCCTGTCATCTTTTTGATTTGTTCGGCAAAATCTGTCTCATCTGCCTTGTAGGGCTCCACGGCCGTCACCATTCCGCCCATCTCCTCTAATCTGTCCCAGAAGATATTTAAAAAAAGCTGACCATAGGAATTATCCGGATAAAGGATGGCAAAACGCTTAAGACCCATGTGACGTATCGCTACATCGAGAAGCTTGTCTACCTCGCGTGATGGCGTCAAGAAATTACGAAACACCATGGCTCCCTCTTCAGTAATACCTTCCTTCTGTGTAAAGGTAATCATCGGGACTCCCAGTGTCTGGGCTTTCTTTGCTGAAGCCGTGGCTGCCCTGCTGGAAAGGGGTCCAATAACAGCAATCACTTTTTCATTATTAGCCAGGTCTTCCAGACCGGTTAGTGCAAGTTCCGGATCGCCTTTGGTATCCTTAATTATCAGTTCAAGATCAGGAGCATCCCCTGTTTCGTTGAACATCCCCATTCCAAGCTCAATTCCGTTCAGTACCTCCTGTCCGTAGATGGCAAAAGGGCCACTGAGGGGAAGGAGACAGCCCAACACCCCTTTTTTGACAGAAAGCTCCTCTTGGATACTCTCTCTAAAAACTGCCTTCCTGCCGAAACCCAATATTGCTCCGGGGTAGATCGGATCAGGGCCATAGCTGCATTCCGCGACTTTTCAAGTTCGTTCTGTTCTAAATAAAGGGCTGCCATCCTGTGGTAAACCTTTGGTGCATAATCAGTTTCTGCAGCAATTTCTGCCAACTCTTCGAGCTCTCCTATCTCGATGGTCCTTATTATATCCTCCAGTTTTTCGTTGAGCTCTGCCTGCCTTTTGAGATCATCCACCAGCTCCGATTCCGCCCTAAGCCACCATTTAAAAGCCCCGGAGTTATCACCCAGTGCCTTAAGATTGTTACCCATGAGCACAGACACGTCCCCCTTTAACGAATGCCAGGGGAATTCCTCAAGCCATTTGAGACACTCATCCACCGAGTCCCTGTGCTCACTTAGGGAAAAAAGGTGGCTGGCAATTTGATAGTGTACAGAGGCTAAATCAGTGTAATAGGGGAATTGCCGGGAAATTTTCCTCAGAAGGTCCAGGGCTTTTTCGTATTGCCCGGATTGCGAATATATCTCTGCCATGCGGTGCAGGGCGAAGGCCGAATTTTTGTCACTGGGATATTGTTTTAGATAAGCCCCATATGCATCAAGTGCCTTATCCAACTCCCCCCTCTGCCAGTAGTCCTCGGCAAGGGCAAAATGGTCAGGCGGGGCCTCCTTCATAACCTCTTTCCCCAAAGGAATTCTCGGTTGGCAGGCGGTGAAAAAAAAGGCTACCCCTAACATTAGAGCCAGGATAGCCTTAGTCAAAGGAATAGATCTAAACATTATTTTTTAACTTCTTCGAAATCGGCATCCACTACATCTTCATCTTTTTCAGCGCCTGCAGCGGATTGAGCACCTGTAGTTCCTTCAGCCTGCGCCTGTTGTTGGCTCGCCTGGGCATACATGGCCTCTGCCAGTTTGTGGGATGCCTGGGTCAATTCGTCAGTCAGCCTCTTAATTTCCTCTGTATCAGCCCCTTCCATGGCCTTTTTCAGATTTTCAATCGCCTGATTGATATTTCCTTTAGTAGCTTCATCCACCTTGTCCCCGGCCTCTTTTATAGTCTTCTCAGTGGTATAGATCATGGAGTCAGCCATGTTACGGGCATCTATAAGTTCCCGCTTCTTCTTGTCTTCCTCAGCGTGCATTTCTGCGTCTTTTATAAGACTATCTATCTCCTCTTTACTCAGACCACTTGAGGCAGTGATTCTAATGGATTGCTCTTTGCCAGTTCCCATATCTTTGGCAGAGACGCTCACGATTCCATTGGCATCAATGTCAAAAGTCACCTCAATCTGGGGCATACCCCGGGGGGCAGCGGGAATACCCACTAACTGAAACCGTCCAAGGGTCTTGTTACCCCCAGCCATCTCACGCTCTCCCTGGAGTACATGGATTTCAACAGCCGGTTGATTGTCGGCTGCAGTTGAAAAAATTTGGCTCTTTTTTGTAGGGATAGTTGTATTTTTTTCGATCAGCCTGGTGGAAACACCACCAAGGGTTTCAATACCGAGGGAAAGCGGTGTTATATCCAGAAGAAGTACGTCCTTGACATCACCCGTTAATACGCCACCCTGAATGGCCGCACCGACAGCAACCACCTCATCAGGATTCACACCCTTGCTGGGTTCTTTGCCGAAAATTTCTTTGACCTTTGCCTGCACCCTGGGCATTCGGGTCATGCCACCAACCAGGATCACTTCGTCAAGATCACTGGTTTTGAGGCCGGAATCTTTCAATGCTGTGTTGCACGGCCCTACCACTTTTTCAATCAGGTCATCCACCAGGGCCTCTAACTTGGCACGGGTCAATTTGATATTGAGGTGCTTTGGGCCACTGGCGTCCGCTGTTATAAATGGAAGATTGACGTCCGTCTCCATTGAGCCGGAAAGCTCTACCTTGGCCTTCTCCGCTCCTTCTTTTAACCTTTGAAGGGCCATCTTGTCATTTCGAAGATCAATGCCCTGGTCTTTCTTGAATTCATCTGCCAGATAGGTGATGATGCGAAGGTCAAAATCCTCGCCGCCAAGATGTGTATCGCCGTTGGTCGACTTGACTTCAAAAACACCATCGCCTATTTCAAGAATTGATATATCAAAGGTGCCGCCTCCCAGGTCAAATACCGCAATCTTTCGGTCTCCCTTTTTGTCCAGCCCAAAGGCGAGGGCTGCCGCTGTCGGCTCATTTATAATCCTTTCTACTTTCAGGCCGGCAATACGCCCGGCATCCTTGGTAGCTTGTCTCTGGCTGTCATTGAAATAGGCGGGCACAGTGATCACGGCTTCAGTTATTTTTTCCCCAAGATAATCCTCTGCTGTCTCTCTCATCTTCTGAAGTATCATGGCAGATATCTCAGCGGAGGTGTAATCCTTCCCTCTGACAGAAACACTTGCATCCCCATTGGATGCCTTGCTAATCTTGTAGGGAAGGATCTTGATATCATTTTGCACCTCAGATGAATCGTACTTTCGACCAATAAGTCTCTTGACCGCAAAGACAGTATTTTCAGGGTTGGTAACGGCCTGCCTTTTCGCGGTCTGGCCCACCAGCCTCTCTCCGCTCTCAGTAAAGGCAACTATGGAAGGGGTTGTCCTGCTTCCTTCTGCATTGGCAATTACAACAGGATCCCCGCCCTCCATTACAGCAACACACGAATTGGTTGTTCCTAAATCAATGCCTATTAGTTTTCCCATTTTTTTATCTCCTTAAATCCACAGCTTTTTTCTTGATAGCTTTATAATATTTTTAGGCCCAATACCCGGCCTTAATAATCTATTCATCATTTTTGCTCACAATAACCATAGCGGGTCGAATGAGCCTGTGATTGAGAATGTACCCTTTTTGAAGTTCCTGAATGACCGTGCCCGGTTTCGCCGAGTTATCTTGCAGCTCTGAAACCGCCTCATGAAAATTGGGGTCAAAGGGCTCACCCAGAGCTTTTACTGATTCCAACCCCTCCCTTTCCAGGGTATCCATCAACCCCTTCAACGTCAATTCTACACCTTCTCTGAGAGCATCGAGTGAGTTGTCATTATCTGAATGGGCAATGGCCTTTTCGAGGTTATCCCCCACAGATAACAAATTTTTTATCAGTGATTCGTTGGAAAACTTGCACAGCTCCGTTTTGTCTTTCTGGAACCTCTTTTTCAAGTTATCAATCTCTGCCTGGGAGCGGACATAAAGATCAAAATTTTTGTCCACAGTTTCCTGAACCTCTTTCACCCTGTTCAGCAATTGTCCCTTCGTCATTTTCTCCAAAGGGATCTCCCTCTCCTCATTATCACCTTCCTTGTCCCTTTCACTGGGTTGTTCCTTCAATTCCTCCTGGGAATCCTCTCCGATCTTTTTTTCTGGGCTTTCCGCTTTCATTACCTCAATCTGGACCACAATCTACTCCTGTGAAAAGCGATCATTTTACTCTCAGATATCAAACATAAGCGAACTTTAAGCATCAGGAAAAGCTTTGTCAATGTGCTCAGACAAGTTTTCATGTCTTTTCTTGGCTTCGATTTGGCAGTTGTTCGGAGCGGCTGTTGGGGTTCTTGAGGCTGTTCAGGGAAGTCCTTGTGAATTTTTCAAAACATACTCTATATTTGAGAGAGGCGGGGAGGATTTTATGAGTGATTAATTTTTGAGTCGTTGATTTTTTTCAACTCTTCGATCAATTGCGGGGCATATTCTCTGGTGAGGCGACGCGTCTCTGCGTCGTTAGATCCGGTGGGCTTGATAAAGAGGCCATCAGCTCCGGCTTTGAACATGGCAACGGCATCGTTGATCAATGA
>JBDRPB010000282.1:0-2778 GCA_043809485.1 Pseudomonadota bacterium
AGCCCTTCGGGCAAAAGCAGCATATGGTTTTTAATGGTGTAGACAGCTTTATCAGAATTCCCCTCTCAGGAATTCTGATAAAAAATTCTTTCTCTGCGTTCTTTGCGGCTCTGCGGTAAAATCGTTTTTGGACAAGAGTGAGTTCTTTTACCTTCGACTGACAGTCCTGTGAACCACAATATAAAGCTGTGAGGCAGTAATTTTTCTCCTCTCGCCCGCTTTGCTCGATTCCTCAGAGGCACAGAGATCATATTGTTGTTGAAAATTTGATAATGTCATTGTCGTAATAGAAGGGGGCGGACAAAGAGGTGCTCTTCTCCTTAAATCATGGAGTCGATCCGGTTTGGATGTTCCCTTAGCCAGCAAAGAATAGCTTCACATGTACTTTCTAAATCAGAAAGCTTGGTTATGCAAATGCCATACAGCTCCTGTTGGGTTATTTCATGGTAAAAATGTACCATTCTATTGCGATAACCTGCTAACTCTCGCAAAATTCTTCCCTCTTCAGAGGATAGAATACCTTTTTCTACCAATAGCTGAGCAATTTCTTTGTATTCGGTTGGAGCCAGTGCAAAACCTTTGGCCAAGATATGCCTGCCAAGATCAAGCAATGCCTCCAGAGCCCGCCGAAGATAGGATTCTGCTGCTGCCCCATTTCTTGGATCGCTAATGAATTCATCATAAGTTGAAAAGGAAAGATTCCGAATCCCATCAACCATCTTTCTAACCCATGCCACACGCTCTGCTACAACGGTAGCGCGGATAACCCCTGGCGTCACCTGCCGTTTTCCTCCATAATCATGCGGATACGCTCTTTTTTGAACGGGAGAAGGTCGGCAGCTCGTCTCAAGATATAAAGCTCGTTGCGCGCCTGCTGATCAAGATCCTCAGCATAGAGAAGTTCCCCGCGTATGATTTCCAATGCGAGAAAAGGTTCCGCTTCCGGAATCATCACCAAATCGACTCGGGGAACCTTCAGAAAATCTTCCAATTCCATAGCAAGATACACTCGATCCCGAGAGTTCAGGGTCATGCCGCGCTTTGGCATGATGCCGATGTCAACGTCCGATTGTCTGGGAACAATGGACGCGGCTTTACCAGTCAAGCACTCTGCCACCTCTGTAGCCCGACTTCCAAAGGCATAAACTTCGGCCAACTCGTATCGGCCGACAATCTCCCTAAATGCCTTCTCCATCAAAGAAGAATCTCTCTAATTTAACGGGTATAAGATGAATAGGATTGAAAATCCGATGCCTACTTAGAAACTTCAAAAACCCTGTTTTCTTCTTCTTGATATTTCGTGCCGCATACGTCGCATACTGCATATCCATCCTCGAAATGGAGTCGGATACCGCACTGGCACATCCATCCCTTGATCTTAGCGGGGTTGCCTGCCATTAGGGCATAATCGGGCACATCCGCGATAACCACTGCTCCTGCCCCAATAAAGGCAAATCGGCCAATGGTATGACCACATACTATGGTTGAGTTTGCACCAAGGGTTGCCCCTTCTCTAACCAAAGTGGGCCTGATTTCGTCTTTCCGGGGAATATAACTCCTTGGATTATAGACATTGGTGAAAACCATGGACGGCCCGCAGAATACCCCATCTTCCAGGGTCACCCCGGGATATACGGAGACATTATTCTGAATCTTTACCTTATTACCGACTGTTACATCCGGACCGATCATCACATTCTGACCTATGCTGCAATCCCGACCAATCCTGCTCCCCTTTATTATGTGGGAAAAATGCCATATCCTTGTTCCATTTCCCACCTCACATCCTTCATCAACAACCGCTGTTTCATGCACAAAGCAATCCCGCCCAGGACGTCCATAGGAGGGAGACTTTAGGGGGATGGGTTTTCCTTCTTGCTCCAGGGACTCCTGGCAGGCCCGAAGGACTCTAAGGACCCTAAGGGCCTCCTCCCCATCTGTCTTGGGTCTCAGGCTATGGGTAATACAGTCGATAAAATGCCGGCATTCTTCCCTGAGGGGTTCCTTATTGTTGACCGGGACCTTTTCAGCCTCTTTTTTATCTGGAACCGGGATATGGTTCTTCCACTCTATCCGATGAGGGTAGAGGAGCAGTTTATCTTCCGGTTCCACATCATTAAAAAGGGCCATCTTTCTGTCTCCAACGACGACCAACCGCTGCTCCTTATAAGGATGAAGCCAGCTCACAAAAACATGGGCCCTGATCCCTGATGGAAAGCTAAGACTGCTCAGGGTGACATCGGCCACTTTTTGATGAAGGTAATTTCCACCGACGCTTGTGACCCATTCCGGCATCTCTGCCACCAGGGAAAGAATCACTGAAATATCATGGGGAGCGAAGCTCCATAAGATATTCTCTTCCCTTCTTATCTTTCCCAGGTTCAGACGGTTGGAATAGACATACTGTATCTTTCCAAGTTCCCCGTCAGAAACCAGTTGTTTCAATTTAATAACGGCCGGGTGGTATTGGAGAAGGTGACCCACCATCAGGATCTTCTCTCGCTCTTTAGCCAGTTCATACAACTCGAGCCCTTCCCTTTCGCTAAGTGCCAAAGGCTTCTCTACCATGATGTGTTTGTCAGCAAGCAGCCCTTCTTTCACCATTTGGTAGTGCATTTCTGCTGGACTGGCTATGGAAAGGGCTTGTATGGAGGGGTCATCCAGGATATTCCGAAAAGAATCGGTCATAAGCAAATGAGGGTAAGCTTTTCTGAATTCATTTAGGACCTCTTGTTTATTATCGCAGATAGCTTTTAGAGCGCCAAGGGAATCAAAATT
>JBDRPB010000283.1:0-16247 GCA_043809485.1 Pseudomonadota bacterium
AGAAGGGAGCAATTTCGTAATCGAGTGCGATGCCATGGTGCCTGCCATCGGCCAGGTTGTAGTCGTGGACCGTGTAGTGCCCGAGGGGACGGAGCTAACCCGCTGGAAAACCCTGGTGGTGGACGAAATAACTTTTCAGTCGTCACAGCCAGATGTCTTTGGCGGCGGTGACTGCATCACCGGGCCTGCCACCCTGATCGGAGCCCTGGCGGCGGGGAAAAATGCTGCCCGGTTCATCGCCCACTATCTTGAAACTGGTGAGTGCAAGCCAGAGGATGCCGATTGGATGGAAAAAGCGATCAGTGATCTGGGGGTCTACGATAAAGAAGAGACCATGCCCTTTGCCGGTCAGACCCGAAGACCTCGCCAGGCCGCCCTTGATCCTTCAGTCAGAATCAAGAGCTTTGAAGAGGTCGAATCGGGCTTTTCCCGGGCCGACGCCTTCAAGGAAGCATCCCGCTGCCTGCGCTGCTACCGGATTGGACTGGCCGCTGTCTAATTAAACGTCTCGTAAATTGTATAACTTATTGAAAATAATGATATTTCTTCGAGGGCTGAGCTTTTGTCTCGCGTGATGGAGTAATGGAATGGTGGAATATTGGAAAGTCGAAGATCCCGTCTTTAGCAAGATTGGTTTTAAAATGAGATTAACCATTTAATAGCTATATGCCCATGTCAAGAGGAACTTTGCCAATAACCCAATATACCATCTTCCCAAAACCCATTATTCCATCATTCCATTATTCCACTATTCCAATTGTGAGCAAAGCGAAATAAGTTCAGAATCCACACCCAAAGGACGTGGATTTCTGAATATAATCAAAGCCAGGTCCTTTGTGCCAGGATTCCTTACTTGCCACCAATGATGACTTGGATTTTTTGAAATAATGTGGTAGATTAAAGATAATTTCTAAATCAACAAGAAAAAGGATCAGCAGCAAGTTTGAATTTTCCGGATTACCTTTGAATATGGACACAGAAATCATAGATAGAGAAAAGCAAATAGCCCAAGATTCTGAAAAGGCTCTAAAGGAGATCAAGGATAGCGCCGTGATGTTGAGCGTGGCCACCGAGTACCTATGTGAAGATCCTTTTTTGAAGAAAATCGGAGCTAACATAGAGAAAAACATCGAAATTGTAGAAAACCACGTTGAGGATCTCAAAAAGCAATTTGTGGGCAAACCCATTACGGAAGTGGATTTGAAAAAACCCCTGGACCGTGTTGCCCGTTTTGCAGGGCGTTTACAAAAGGCGAGCGACGGCACCAGGCAGAAATGTACCCATGGGGAGCTGGGCAAGGAACTCGATGAGAAAGTAAAATCCTTGGTGAGTGAGATTAATTCACTAAAAGAAAGGATAGAAGGGAGATCTGTTTCCTATACCACGGCTGATTCTGCATTGGGTTTCCTTGGTCGCTTCAAATTCATCGTTCGTTCACTCGCCGTCACATCCAAGTTTACACTTAGAATATCTGCTCTGTTTGTCATTGTCTGCCTTATGATATTCCTGTATCTGCTAATCACAATGGAAACGGAAAAAGTTCCGCTTGAAAGGGTTGAGCAGAGTAGAGCGCTGATCTTAGAAAAACAGGCTGACCTTGTTCGGTTAAAGGCAGAACTCAAGCCGCTCAGAGAAAAAATTGAGATTGCCCGGAAGGATGAAATGAGTCGGCAAGAGGAAATAAGGCTTATGGATTTAAGTTTGAAGGCTCATAAGCTTGCTGAAGATTACCAAGACACCCTGATTGAGGTGGACATAGAGGAAAAGGCATTAAAGGAAAAACTTAAGGAACTGGAAGCAGTGCAGCGAAAATCTTTCCTGGAGAAGCTCTTGCGCCTTGAGCCTTGATCCTGGGTCCAAATACAGCCTCTTAGATCATATACCGCTTAAACTCTTTCTTTTCATGCACTTCCGTCATTAGCATCCTGTCTTCGGAGCCTCCCACGACCCTCACAGGGATTGTCTCATTAGCTTCCGCGTCACTGTACGCAACTGTAATGGCTGCCGCAAGTTCAAGCGCTGAATCAGAAAGATTCCCTAAAAACAGTACAGTGGGCCCAGGCACTGATGCTGATGTCAGCACGAGATCTTTCTTTCCGGTCAGTGCGTGGATTTCTTCGTTCTCGCTTTTATTTCTACCTACCACAAGTTTCGTATGGGGAGAAATTCTAAAATGCCTGCCTACTTTCAGGAGTTCGATCTCTCTTATGCCCGGATCACTTTGAGAAGAAAACAGATCCTTTAGCCGTCGTGAAAAGACTTCCTCTGTTAGCAGACAACCACCTGCCGGAGAAGGATAGCCTTTTATGTTCAGGGTTTGGGCCAGTTCCATCTGCGGTTTCCTCGAACGCCCCTGAAAGTCCATTAACAGTTCCCTTTTCACCCATCCCTTCTCTTCGGGTATGGTTACAGGAAGCCGTTTGGCTGAAAGAGGTCTTAAAAGGAGGCCGTCAAGGCCGCTTTCGGAGGCGATCAGAGCGAGTGATTTCTTGTTTTGGGACATGGGCCTTTGTCCCAGGACCTCCCCTGTCAACACAAAATCTGCCCCTTCCTTTTCGAGCATTTCTCCAGCAATTTTAAACATAAGGGCATGACAGTCAATGCATGGATTCATATTGCCGCCATAACCGTGCTTAGGGCTTTTGACCACGTCCAAGTGACGTTTTGTGATGTCTACTACCCTAAAAGGAAGACCCATTGATTGGGCAGATTCCCTGGCCTTTTTAGATGTAAAAAAAGGGGTCTCAAAAAAAAGGGCCAGGACGTTAATGCCCTGGGCCCTTATTAATTCTGCGGCCAGCATACTGTCCAGGCCCCCTGAAAAAACGCATAGGGCTTTCATGTTAAATTCTGTTTATTGGTTGAATTTGTTTTATTTGTTTGATTAGTGCTTTTTCTTTAGAAGACACTTGGTATTCTCATATCTTTTGACCATGTCAGTCCATTTTCCAACTATTTACGCCAAACCAACGAGCAGATTTAAAAAATCTAACCAATTAAACCAGTATAACCAATTAAACCATTTAAACTGCATTTATAAACCAGCTTCTTTCAGTGATTTCACAAGTGATTCTTGCTTCTTGTTAAGCTTCTTGGGCACTTCGATACTGATTTCCGCATAGGCATCTCCCTGCCCTCCACCCTTCATATGGGGAAGGCCGTAGCCCTTTAGTCTGAATTTGGCATTATCTTGCGTTCCAGGCGGAATTTTTAGTTTTAGCGTCTTTTGATCAATAGTTGGGATCTCGATTTCAGTGCCAAGAACAGACTCGGAGAACTTAATTTTCTGTTTAAAATACAGATCATTATTCACTCTCCTGAAAACAGGGTGAGCTAACACACTGATCTGGACAAAAAGATCTCCCGGCGGGCCGCCATAAGGACTGGGCTCCCCTTTACCGCTGAGCCTCAACTTGTGACCCGCAGGGATTCCTGCAGGAATCTTTACAGAGATCTGCTCTTGGCGACCGTCCATTTGATAGGAAATGATTTTATTCGTGGTTCGGGACAATTCTTCCAGCGTCACGGGAAGTTCGTAGATCAGATCCTGCCCTTTTGCCCGTTGGGAATGGCTTCCAAAGCCTGCGGAAGAATAACCAAAAGGGGAACCGCCGCTACGATACTGCCGTTTGCCAGGACCTCCCGTACCTCCGAACATCTGGCTGAAAATATTCTGGGAGCTTCCACCCCCTCCAGCGCCGAACTCGCTAAAGATACTTCCAAAATCAACCCCTCGAAATATGTCTTCCTGGGAGAATCGGTTCTGAAACCCCTCCGCGCCGAACATATCATACTGCTTTTTCTTTTCCGGATCGCTTAAGACAGCATAGGCTTCACTGATTTCCTTGAACTTGTCTTCAGCAGACTTGTCTCCCTTATTGTGGTCCGGGTGATACTTCAAGGCCAGCTTACGATAGGCCTTTTTGATCTCCCCGGGAGAAGCTGATTTTGAGGTTCCTAACATTTTGTAATAGTCTTTGCCGGACATAATCCTCTCACCAAAAGAAATTCATTTCAAAATTATAAATACAACTTATAAAAATATAAGTAATCACCTTCTTGATATAGTCAAGGTAATTTACACCAAGTAAAAAGAAACCGCCTTTATTTTTTTCTTGACAGCTTATTATCCTAATGCTATTAAGTATTTTTTGCAATAAAGGCAAATACATAATAAAATAATGTAAAACCAACTAGATAAATACCTAATGTCAATAAACCAATCACATATTACAAAAATCATTTTTGACAAAATACTAATTATTATCTAACTATTGCTATGTTTTCATGTTATTCTGACTGAATAAAACGTAGATCGATAGAGTTATTAAGCGCTAATTATATATATATTTTCAATAAGTTATATTAGCAGAACAGAACAAAAATTATATTTATTTTAATGACTTTAAGTTAAATACCAATGGCAAAAAACAATTCAAAAGGCAACACCAAAGACCGCATTATCAATTCTGCCAAAAAACTGTTTGCCGAACAGGGGTACCAGAAGACAACAGTTATGGATATTTCAAAACAGGCGGGATTGTCTGAGGCGGCACTTTACGAATATTTTCAAGGCAAGGAAGACTTGCTGCTCACCATACCTGATCTTTGGGTATCTGAATTGATCGAAGATCTAAAAGAGCAATTATTTGGCATTAAAGGCGCTTTTAACAAACTCAGAAAATACCTGTGGTGGTATTTACACCGCATTGAGGAGGCGCCACTGGATGCCAAGATCGTGTATCTTTTCCTGAAAACCAACGCCAATTTCATGAGCACAGAAGTGTATTCCAATGTCAAAATCCTCTATTCTAATTTAATTGACATATTTGATGAGGGTAAGGCTTCGGGTGAGATGAAACCGGACCTCAACCCTTATTTTGCCAGGACTATTTTCATTGGAACAATGGAACATATCGTGACGAGGTGGCTTTTGAAAGATATGTCCTATTCCCTGTTCGAGAATTTAGAAGAAACATTTGACCTGTTGGTAGATGCCTTCAAAGTAAATGAGTCTAAAACAGTTGGCTAAAAACTGTTTCAAATAACAGGGATTATGGATTTTGCTGTTGACATGGCAGCTATATCAAAGCTACATTAAAGCTATGTGTAAGCTCTTATTATTCGCAAGAGAAATGTAAAGGAGGGTTGATTGATGGCTAAGTTACTATTTGAATGGGACTATTCATCATACCCGGGGGCAAAGGCATACCCCCATTTGTTCAAGCAGATTCAGATAGGTAATCTTATTGTACCTAACCGAATCAAGTATGCGGCCACAGAGGACAATTTGAACGACCACAATGGTTTTGTGACCGATGCCGATGTTGCCTATATGAAAAGACGGGCTGAAGGTGTTGTGGGTGGTCTGTGCTTTATGCAGGGTGTATACATGGATGAAGCCCGTAAAGGACAGGGATATGTGGGTCAGGCAGCCTGCTGGGATGACAAGTATATCCCCGGTCTTAAGAGGCTCGCGGATGCGATTCATGAGGAAAAGGCCGTTGCCGGCTTCCAGTTGATGGATTGCGGCAGGGTAGGAGCGGTAGAGGTTGATAGTGGTCACGGCCCATCCACTGTGCCCCAGCGTCTCCGAATCTTTAAGCCTATGTATGAGATGACCAACGCAGAAATCAAGGAGATGATACAGCAGAGCGTTGATGCCGCGAGAAGAGGTGTTGAAGCTGGTTTTGATATAATAGAGATTTCAGGCATTGTGGGGTACCTGATCTCCAATTTTCTCTCCAGCTATACAAACAGGCGAACGGATGAGTATGGCGGCGACATCAGGGGCAGATGTCAGGCCATGGTTGAGATTATCCAGGGGGTAAAGGAAGTGTGCGGCCCTGATATTCCTGTAGGTATCCGTCTCTGTTCCGAAGAGCTTCTGGATGATGTCCGGGGAAATACACCCGAAGAATCCATGGAGACTTACAAGATTGCCGGGGAAGCAGGAGCGGATTACATCAGCTGCACCCTTGGGTGGCAGGAATCCATCTATCCTGTGATCAGCCGGGACATTCCTCAAGGCAACTGGCTCCATCTGGCCAAAAGGGCCAAGGAGCATGTGAAAATACCCATCCAGATGGCCTATAGATTGTTCACGCCTGACAGACCTAACAAAGCCATAGGGGATGGTGAATTAGATATCTGGGAAATGTGCCGCTCAATGATTGCTGATCCCTTAATGCCCAAGAAGGTATTAGAGGGAAGAGAAGACGAGATAAGGCACTGTGTGGCGTGTAACCTTTGCCTTGCCAGGCTGTTCCGTGATGCACCCATGACCTGCTATATTAACCCTCTGTGCGCGCATGAACACGATGAGAATTTCTACCCAAAACAGGCAGAGGAAGAAAAGGAGATCATGATCGTTGGCGCTGGTCCGGCAGGACTGGAATGCGCCTACGTGGCAGCCCAAAGAGGGCATGAAGTGCATGTCTATGACAAGCGGGAGGAGCTTGGAGGCACCCTGCTGGAGGCATCACGGGCTCCTTATGGGGATGAGGAATTGATGACCTGTGTAAACTATCAGAAAAAGATGTGTGAAATGGCAGGTGTCGAGTTCCATCTCGGCACCGAGGTAACTGACGATTTAATCCAGGAAGAGATGCCCGACACCGTGGTTCTGGCTACCGGGCCAATTTATTCAAAGATCCAGGGCCCGGGCGGGGATCGCGAAAACGTGGTCAATGTATTGGATGTAATGGCTGGTAAGGCTGAAGTTGGTGAAAACGTGGTCGTCTGGGGGAACCGAAAACCTGGCATTGGAGTGGCCCTTCATCTTGTCAATAAAGGCAAAAAGGTCACTATAGTTGGCAGGGAAAAAACCGCTGGATTTGACATAAACCCATCTTTCAAATGGCGATACATGATCTATCTCCGGCAGAATGGCATTATGGCCTATAACGACTGTGATATAGAAGAAATTAATGACGGTGAAATCATTGTAAAAACCTTTGATGGATATCGGTTTCCGGTCAAATGCGACACTGTGGTTGTGTCCACGCGGGAAGCAAACGACAGTTTAAAGAAGGTGGTCCAGGCAGAAGGTGTCGAACTTTTTGTCATTGGAGACGCCCTGGTACCCCGCAACTTGTCCAGTGCTGTACATGACGGCTATCGGATCGGCATCAGGATCTAAGGAGGAGGTAGAAAAATGCCAGTTAATGCAGAAAAGGAAATTACTAAATTATGGCGGAATCTCCACAATGCCCAGGGAGAAATCTGTAAAACTTTTTACAGGTGGCGGGAGGTCGCATTAGAGGTTGCCGGGCCTGATGTAAAGCCTCTGGATGTAGCCCTGAAGGCTGCTGAAATGATGGGCAAGGACATGGGTAAGGATTTTCTTCCCCGCCTTAATTGGTTGAAAGGCGAAGAGGGCTTTATGATGAATCTGGGAAGGTCCCTCGCAGGTCTATGGATAACCGAGGGAGGAATTGCCTTTGCTGAAAAGGGTGAAAACCCCGGAGAAATCTTCGTAAAATGCACGAGGTGCCCGTGGCCAACCGCCGCTAAACAGTACGGCGTACCCATGGAAGAAGTCGCTTTGACGAGAGAGAGGCTTTTTCAGACCATGATCGAAGATGTTAGCGTCTTTCTTAACATAAAAGTAAAAATTGAAATGCTGAAGGCCATCCCCAGAGGACAGGGAGAATGGTTATTCAGACTTTACAAAGAAGAATAGAGGAGTGAAATATGGCTGCTCAAATAGATACAGAAAAATGTACAATGTGCGGAGGGAACATCCAGCCTTTATGTGTTGAGGCGTGTCCGGATTTGGCAATAAGGGTGCAGGACGGCAGGATCGTGGTCACGGAGTTCATATGTGAGGACTGCAACGAATGCGGTTGTGTATGCCCTGATCATGCAATCACAGTTCCTTTGGAAAAAGTAACGTTTTAGGATTGACGATTAATTATTGACGATTGAAAGATATTTTTAACCGTCAATAGGCAATCTGAAATTGAACCAAAATTGAAGACTAAAAGACATCCTCCGTTCTCTTAAATCGTAAATCGTCAATCAAAAGGGGAGATAATCATGAAGGTAAACAAAATAGATCATATATGCATTGCTGTAAAAGACCTGGATGAGGCCAGAAAGATCTGGGAGCCGATTCTTGGTAAATCAGAACCGGATGACCCTTATATTGATGAGCCTGAAAAGATAAGAGTGGCAAGATACTGGGTGGGTGAAGTGGGCTTCGAGTTGATGGAATCCACAACACCGGATGGGGATGTGGCCAAGTTTATCGAGAGAAACGGTGAAGGTGTAATGCTCATCAGTTTCAATGTAGACAACACACGTGAGGCCGTTGATGAGTTGAAGCAGAAAGATTATCCGTTTATACCGGACAAAAAAGGCGAGGTTGCCAGACCTTTCCGTGATTGCGAATTTGCCTTTATACATCCCAAAAAGGTGAACGGCGTCTTGCTTGAGCTGATAGATTATAAGTGGGATGAGCTTAAGAATAGATAATCGTTCACTTTCTGGTTGAGTGGTTGGTTGAGTCGTTGAGTTGTAAGTTGTCTTGAAAGCCATCTAAGTCCACCAATCGACCACTTAACTTTATACCAATATTTCAATCCTTTATTCCGTAACAAATCTGATAATGACGTAGGCTTGATGGGAAAGCGATATAAGACCTTTGAAGTCTATCTGGTGTATCTTGACCCGGATAAATGTGACGGGTGCGAGGAGTGTGTAAAGATGTGTCCGGTGGACGTTTTTGACATGTCGCACAAGGCGTCTCCTGGGCGCCCCCAGAATTGCATGGGATGTGGAACATGTGTTGCGCTCTGCAAGTCAAACGCTATCATCATCACAGAAATATGAAGATAAAATTGCAGAGCAATTTTATGAGGTGAATGTATGAAGGATTCAATATTGATAATCGGTGCAGGCGTGGCTGGAATTAACGCTGCCTTGAATGTTGCCAGCTATGGTACAAAGGTCTATCTGGTGGATGATACACCAAGTATAGGAGGCATGATGGCAAGGCTGGATAAAACCTTCCCCACAAATGATTGCTCTATCTGTATAGAAGCCCCGCAAATGTACGAAGTGGATAATCATCCCAATATAGAAATACTTTCGAATACAGAAGTCAGAAGGGTCAAGAAGGGTGATGGTGATTTCAAGGTCAGGTTAGTTCAAAAGGCCAGGTTCATTGATGAGGAGAAATGTACGGGATGCGGGGCGTGTATGGAGGCATGTCCGGTGAGTATTCCGGATGAAATGGATGGCAGGATATTCGGGAACAGGAAACTCGTTTTTATGCCTTTCCCTCAGGCCGTACCGAACATTGCTGTTATTGATCCCGATTGTCGTTTCGGCAAGATGCGTGAAAATGGAGCCTGTGTAGGGGGATGTGTCGTCGATTGCAGCCAGTGCCGGGAATGTCCCATCGCCTTATGTGTAAAGGCCTGTCAAAAAGAGGGCAAAGATGCTGTGCGCCTCTGGCAGTCTAATAAGAACATCAATGTCGATGTCAAGAGCATTATCGTGGCTACAGGTATTATGGATGACATCCCTGCTGAAGGATTACACGGATACAAGGTGTGTGAAAATGTGATCACGAACATGGAGTTTGAGAGGTTGATGAATGCGGGGGGGCCAACTGCAGGGCAGATTATAAGACCATCGGACAGGGAACATGCTCACAAGATCGCCTGGCTTCAATGTGCGGGCCGCGGTCTGGACCATGGGGTGCCTTACTGTTCAAAGGTATGCTGTATGATTGCCGCAAAACAGACAATCATTACGAAAGAGCATGATGCATCCGTAGAGACCTCTATATTTTATAATGACCTGAAGGCATATGGGAAAGGCATGTGGGGCTTTTATGAGAAGGCCGTGGAAGCCGGTATAAGGTATATGAGGGCGAGGCCCTATGATGTTTTTGAAGATCCAGAGACAAAAAATGTCGTTATCAGATATGAGGATCTGGAAACAGGGGAACTCATTAAAGAGGAGTTTGATCTCCTTGTGCTTTCAACAGGGCTCGTCCCAAGCGACAGGAACAAGAGACTGGCAAAGGTGTTAAAGATCGACCTGGATAAATTCGGGTTCTTCAAAGAGGAAGACCCGCTTATGGCACCTTTGGAAACAAAGGTTAAAGGAATATACCTGTGCGGGGGTGCAACCGGGCCTATCGATATTTCGGAATCGGTTGTCCAGGCCACTGCGGCAAGCATGAAAGCGGTCTTGTAGATTGACTATTGACTATTTCGTAATAAGTCTATTTACCGATCATTGCGAGGAGAGAAGCGAGGAAGCGGGGTTTTGTAGTTAATTCAATAGTCAATCGTCAATATTCAATAACAAAGGGGCGTTCAATGAACGATGAAGAAACAAGGGTAGGCGTGTTTGTCTGTGATTGCGGTTCAAACATCGCGGCTTTTGTGAATGTACCGGAGGTTGTGGAGTACTCCAAGGGGCTCAAGAACGTTGTCTTTGCCGACGAAGGCAAATGGTCCTGTTCGGTAGATGCACTTGCCTCGATGCAGGAGTCCATAAAGGAACACAACCTCAATCGTGTGGTTATAGCATCCTGCACTCCGAGGACCCACGAGCCCGTTTTTAAGGCAACCGTAAAGGAGGCAGGATTAAACCCCTATCTGCTTGAATTCGTGAGTATCAGGGAACAGGTCTCATGGGTACACATGAACGAACCTGAGGCAGCGACTGAAAAGGCGAAAGATCTTGTCAAGATGGGCGTAGCCAAGGCCATTCTGCTTGAAGAAGGCGAGGAGATCAGGCTACCGGTCGGCACGGATTGTATGATCATCGGGGGTGGAATGGCAGGCATGACTGCCGCCCTGAACATCGCTGAGCAGGGTTTTAATGCCTATATCGTTGAAAAGCAACCTAAACTGGGTGGGATTCTAAACAGGGTTTCCATTGTTTCCCACGACCATATAGATATGCCCGCGGCCGAGATCGTTAAGGCAAAGACAGATCTAATAGAAGCCAATCCGAATATCACGGCGTATACAAGCACAGAGATAGAGTCCGTTGCCGGATATATCGGAAAATATAAGGTCGTGCTGAACTCCAATGGGGAGACTGTGAACCTGGATATCTCCACCGTCATTGTTGCCACCGGGATGCGGGAGATAGAGCCAGAAGGGATGTTCCAATACGGGAATGACCCGCGCGTGGTTACCCAGCTTCAGCTTGAGGAACGATTAAGAAATTCGGAATTCGGAATTCGGAATTCGGACTCCAAAATTAAGAATGGAAAAGAGGTATCTCCAAATATAGAAATCCAAAATCTAAAATCCAAAACCCAAATTCAAGATGTGGTCATTATCAACTGCGTCGGTTCAAAGAATGAAGAGCGGGGCTGCTGCGCCATAGGCTGTCCAGTTTCGGTCAAAAATGCGTTGGCCATCAAAAAGATCAACAAAGACATCAATGTGCATATCCTCTACCGGGACTTAAGCATGGTGAAGGATGAGCAAATCCACCTGCAGGCCGCCAAGGCAGCAGGCATCAAATTCGTAAGGTTTCCGGATGACCGTTATCCTGAGGTAACAAAGGAGGATGGCAACTTATCTGTTAATGTATATGATCTGCTTCTCGGATCCGAATACAAACTTCCATCAGACTTGCTTGTACTGACTGTGGGATTTACCGGTGATGAAACCATTGACGCCATCAGAGGACATCTGAAGGTTTCCACCAATAAGGAAGGATTTTTCCAGGAGCGCCATATCAAACTCGGTCCATTGGATTTCCCGGCTGACGGCGTGGCTCTCTGTGGATGTGCAAAGAATCCCAAGACCCTGAAAGAGACCTGTGAAGAGGGCATTGGTGCGGCCATGAGGGCCTCTATCCCAATGAAGAATGGCTTCATTGAGGCGGAAGGAATCGTTGCCGATATTGATCTTACTAATTGCAATAGCTGCAGCATCTGTTGGAAGCGGTGCCCTTATGGCGCTATAAAGGTGAATGAGAACAAGGAACCCGAAGTTATTAAGGCCCTCTGCAAGGGGTGTGGCCTTTGTGCGGCGGACTGCCCGAAGGAATGCATCACCATTGTCCATTACTCTGATGAGCAACTGCTTGCCCAGGTGGAAGCGGCCCTGGAAGAAAATCCCGAGAAAAAGATACTCGGTTTTGTCTGCCACTGGTGTGCACTGGGTGGCGTGGATATGGCAGGAGTGAGCAGGCTCCAGTACCCTCCAAACGGGCGACTCATACGGGTGATGTGTTCGGCCAGGGTGCCCACCAAACTGATTGAACGCGCCTACGAACTGGGCGCAGCAGGGGTCTTGGTGGCCGGTTGCGAGTTTCCTACCTGCCATTATATAACCGGCAACTATGCCTGTGAGTCCAGGATCAAACGCGCAAGGAAAAAGCTGGCCAAGAAGGGGTACAATGCGGATAACCTGTGGCTTACGTGGTGCTCGGCCGCAGATGGCCCGAAGTTTGCGAATGTCATGAGAGATATGGTGAAAGAACTTGGGCTTGGATAATTTGATTTGCGATTTTGGATTGCCGATTTTCTATTGGAAAAAAGGTGCGGATAAAAAAGATAGTATAAATTCTTTTAAGTCCCGCTCATAGCGGGACGTTATATAAAATCGCGAAGCGATTTTATGAAGGTTTAAAGGCATATGGATACGAGTAGAGCTTTAGCAGAAAAATTTAATGACGTGGAAATGTTCAGGGCCTGTGAACAGTGCGGGAGCTGCAGTTCTGCATGTCCCATCACAGGTGTAGACGGCTTTAACATAAGGCGTATCATTAGGCACATAGAACTTGATTTGGTCAATGAGATTGCTGATACACCTTTTCCTTGGGCCTGTACGACCTGCGGCAGGTGTGAAAGCGTATGTCCAAATGGCATAACAATCCTTGATATTATAAGGCCCCTGCGCTCCATGTCTCCCGAGGAGTTCGTGCCGGACTGCCCGCCCTGCACCAGGGCCTGCCCCGCCGGTATAGATATACCGGGATACATTAGGCTTATTGCTGAAGGAAAGCCGGATGAGGCCTGCGCCTTGATTATGGAAAAGGTGCCTTTCCCGGGTATTCTGGGCAGGGTATGTATGCACCCCTGCGAAGATGCGTGCAGGCGTACGGAGGTTTTCAATCAACCTATCTCAATATGCGCGCTCAAGCGTTATGCAGTGGATAAGGCAGGCAATGTATTTGAGAGGGCCTCAAAGATAAAAGAAAGCACAGGTCACAAAGTGGCCGTTATCGGGGCAGGTCCTGCCGGTCTGACAGCAGCCTTTTATCTGCGAAAAAAGGGACATGGTGTAACGGTTTTTGAGGCCCTGCCTGAGCCCGGTGGTATGATGCGCTTTGGCATTCCCGACTACCGGCTACCAAAGGATATCCTCAGGGCTGAGATAAAGGAGATAGAGGATATTGGTGTTGAGATAAGGACAAATACAAAGGCTCATTCAATACAAAGGCTGTTTGAAGAGGGCTTTAATGCCGTCTTTCTGGCCATTGGGGCGCACCAGGGCCTAAGGATAGGGGTTGATGGTGAGGACAGCCCTGGGGTGATTGAGGGTGTAACCTTTTTGAGAGATGTAAGTCTGGGTAAGAAGGTGGAAGTTGGGAGTAGAGTGGCTGTCATTGGCGGCGGTAATGCTGCCATAGATTCAGCTCGGACGGCGCTTCGCCTTGGGGCCAAGGAGGTGACTGTCATCTATCGGCGCACCCAGGCTGAGATGCCGGCCAGCCCTGAAGAAATTGGCGGGGCTACCGCTGAGGGAGTAGAAATTAACTACCTGTCGGCGCCGTCAAGGATAGTGAGCCAGGATGGCAAAGTGGATCTGGAGTGTATTCGTATGAAGTTGGGTGCAGTGGATGCCAGTGGCAGGCGGCGACCAGAACCAATTAAGGACACTGAATTTACCATGGGCTTTGATACTATTATTACTGCCATTGGTCAACGACCGGAGATTCCCAGCCAGTTTGATTTAGCCATTGGTCGTGAGGATGTCGTCCAGGCTGACCCTAACACCCTTGCCACCAGCAGAGAAGGAGTTTTTGCTGGTGGCGATTTGATCAGTGGACCAGCTTCGGTTATTGAGGCCATTGCGGCCGGCCGCAAGGCTGCAGGCTCGATAGACAAATTTTTGGGCGGAGACGGCGATATAGAGGAATCTATTGCCGTAAGGCCTGATACCGAGGCGTACAACGGGAAAAGGGAAAGTGGATTTGCAGACCTGAAAAGGGTTGAAACGCCGGCCATACCCCTTTCAGAAAGACATGATGGATTCACAGAGGTTGATCTCTGTTTTGATGACGATCATGCCATAAGTGAAGCAAAAAGGTGCCTCCAATGTGATTTGGAATTGAATTTGGCAAATAAGGCTTTTACAGGAAACAGAACATAGCTTCTTTATTTAGTGCCCGACCCTTTTACCTGCCATCATGCACGGACAACAAGGGGGTTTCGTACTTGACCCGCTTTTCACTGCCGATATTGCCCACAATGACCTCTCCCGTGTAACCAAAATCCTGGCCGAGGCTCAGGAAGATTGCATATTACTGCAAGAAGGAGCTGACAGCAATTCAATCAACTCCGCCCTTGAAAAGCTCCTTAGGACCCCTGGATCACTCTCCTTAACAACACTGTCCATCAAATTTCGCTTTTTTTCAATGATGGCCGATATTTTTTCCTCCAACGTCCCTTCGGTCACCAGCTTGAAGACCTGAACACCACGCTTTTGACCAATCCTGTGGACCCTGTCCGTGGCCTGGTCTTCCCTGGCCGCATTCCACCACCGATCATAATGGATGACCACCGAGGCGGCTACCAGATCTATGCCTGTGCCCCCGGCCTTCAGACTTCCCACATATAACCGGCAATCAGGGTTATTGTTAAATCTGGATATTATTTCACCCCGCTTTCGGCTTGCTCCCGTAAGAGTCACAAAGTCCACATTTTGAGTTTGCAGAAACCCTTCTATTATCTTTATCATCCCCAGGAACTGGCTATAAACAACAACTTTCTGCCCGCAATCAAGGCTCTCCGCAATAAGCTCCTTAAATAGCTCCCATTTGCCTGACTGGTATCGCTCATAATCGTCCGGCGTTCCCTCTACCATTGCAGGATGATTGCAGATCTGCTTGAGGAGGTTCAGTAAGGCGAAAATGTGGATATAAGGGACAGGTTCTTCACCATCCTTCAACAACTGGAGCAAACCTTTACCCCTTGAAGAAATTGCATCCCGATAGAGCTTTACCTGATCCTCACTAAGACGGCAGGAACGGATGTCTTCAATCTTTTCAGGGAGATCATCAAGCACTGTCTCTTTAAGGCGGCGGAGCGTAAAAGGTGATATGAGCCTGCTCAGTTCCTCTCTCCTGGTCGTATCCAGGCCGAGCTCGATCGGTTTGACATATCGAGAATCGAAATCTTTATCAGTGCCAAAATAGCCCGGCATCGTCAAATCAAAAAGGGCCTTCAATTCGCTCAACCTATTCTCGATGGGAGTCCCTGTCAGCCCCAGTTTCATACGGGCCTTGATATCTTTTGCAGAGCAGTAGGCCAGGGTCTGGGGATTCTTGATGTGTTGAATTTCATCGAAAACAGCGAGAGAAAAAGGAATGTCCTTCAGCTTATCAATATCCCACCGAAGGATACCATATGAGGTCAGCAACACGTCGCTTTCCTCCAGGGCTTTTTCCAGGTCCCTCTGGCCGCCATGGTACTGCACTGGCTTCAACCCAGGAGCATGCTCACGTATTTTGTTGTCCCAATGGCTTAGAACAGTGGTGGGGCAAACCACCAGAAAAGGTCCCTTGACATTTTCATGTTCCCGCAGGCCCACCATAAAGGACATAACCTCATGGGTCTTACCAAGGCCCATATCATCGCACAGCAATCCTCCGAGCCCATTTTCAAACAGAAACCAAATCCACTCCACGCCCCGCTCCTGATAGGGCCTCAAGGTTGAAACTATACCCTTTAGTTCAGGCAAAGGCTTCATGGGTCTCAATTCGAGCATTCTTTTGAGCAGGTCAGCACGGTCGCCATCACCTGTTATATCCACGGATTTCATTCTGGTGGCTGTTAAGTGGAAAAATTCCATCCGGGACAGCTTTATAGCGATTGATTCCTCTGAAAGCTTCTCCCCTTTACTTCGATCCAGAATGGAATCAAGGCCGTCCAGATCCCGGGATTTACAGTCCACCCATCCCTCATCAGTACCGATGTAACGCTGGCCTTCTTCCCTTGCTCGCATGATCTCAACCAGAGATACAGATGTATTTCC
>JBDRPB010000284.1:0-2289 GCA_043809485.1 Pseudomonadota bacterium
GGAGAACCCTGATGCTGTTTCAAAGATAAAACAGGGGATTACTAAACCAATAGACTTTCTGGTTGGCCAGGTTATGAAAAAAACACGGGGAAAAGCCCCTGCCAAAAAAGTCAGGGAATTAGTTCATAAGAAATTGCTCAAATAGGCGTAAGTTCTCAATAAATCCGGGCTGAATTAGAAAAATCCCCCTCAATCCCCCTTTGCAAAAGGGGGAAACAGGCGGAATGCCCGAACTTTTTGAGATGTTACAAATAGGCTTCCGTAAATTCTCATTAAGTTGGGGCAAGTTAGGAAGTGATCCAACTTACAACTAACCGCCCAGCCTTTAGTCAATATTTAGTCCAAACCATAAAGCATAGAGATTTGTCAACCCCCATGCCCCATGCCCTTTGCTCAAGGTGGCACAGTATATTTTCGCCGCGCATTGGCAATGGGTAACCACAAATTAATTTTCTTAAACACTACAGTGTCGGCAAATACCGCTCAATCTCGAACTGGCTTACATGGGTCCTGTAACGATCCCATTCAATTTTCTTATTCTCAATGAATTTGTTAAACACATGCTCGCCTAATACCTTTCTTACCAGTTCACTTTTCTCTGCTTCCAGGATGGCCGCATACAGATTTCCGGGCAGGTCTGTAATACCATGGGCTCTTCTTTCACCAGGATTCATTTCATAGATATCTTCTTCAATGGGATCCGGCAATTCATATTTCTTTTCAATGCCTTCCAGGCCCGCACCCAGCATCACCGCAAAAGCAAGATAAGGATTACAGGCAGGGTCAGGGGAGCGAAACTCAATCCTTGTGGCCTCTTCTTTTCCCGGCTTATACATGGGTACCCTGATCATGGCTGACCTGTTTCTCCTGGCCCATGACACATACACCGGGGCCTCGTAGCCTGGCACCAACCGCTTGTAGGAATTGACCCACTGGTTGGTCACTGCCGTTATCTCCGGTGCATGCCGGAGCAATCCTGCAATGTAATGCTTGGCCATATCAGACAGGTGGTATTTGTCATCAGGGTCATGAAAGGCGTTTTTGTCACCCTTGAAAAGTGACTGATGCACATGCATACCACTCCCGTTTTCCCCGAAAATGGGCTTTGGCATAAAGGTCGCGTAAACGCCATTCTGTCGCGCGACCTCCTTCACTATCAACCGATAGGTCATGGTCTTATCCGCCATCTTCAGGCCTTCATCAAAACGGAGATCAATTTCATGCTGACTGGGCGCCACTTCATGATGACTATATTCCACCCGAATGTCCATGGACTGCAGGGCAAAGATGGTTTCCCTCCTAAGGTTTGCCCCCATGTCAAGCGGCCGCGCATCGAAATACCCTCCTGTATCCAGAAACTCGGTGCAGGTATTGTCTTTAAAATAAAAATACTCCAGTTCGGGTCCCACGTAATAGGTGAACCCTTTTTTGGCCACTTTTTCCAGGAGCCGCTTCAGCACATGACGTGTGCCGCCTTCATAGGGTGTTCCGTCCGGATTCAAAATATCACAGAACATTCGTGCCACAGGGCGCTCACCACCCCTCCACGGTACCAACTGAAACGTGGTTGGGTCAGGTTTGGCGATCATGTCGCTCTCTTCAATCCTGGCAAACCCTTCGATTGAAGAGCCATCAAACCCCATACCTTCGGTCAAACCTTCATCCAGTTCTGATGGTGTGATGGCAAAACTCTTCAAAACACCCAAAATGTCAGTGAACCAAAACTGGATAAAGCTAATGTCCTTCTCCTCAACGACTTTTTTTACATCCTCAATGGACTGGCAGTTCATCGTTATTCCCTCCTATAAGTAATTTGTAATTGAAATCTTATATTTAAAATATCAATCTGCAATCTGGATGCCAAATTGTTAAGAGCAATAATTAGAAATATTTTCAATAAGTTATGCAGGTAGAAAGCGTAGCAGTCAAAAATCAATAAGACACAAAATTGTAGTTATATCCATATAAACCCTACAAAATCGTATTTCAAGGTAAGTGCTTTGTGGGCAATAGCGCAGATTGAAAAACGAAGAGGCTTTGGCCTATAACGGACATGGTTTTGTCGTTCACGGTTTTCTTAATTTCATCAGGTTCTACTGTTCATTATATAAAAAGGTTCATACCCCATTTTCTCCAGACCCAAGGGGGGTTTTCGAGTCAGTTCTTCTCAAACAGCTCCCTGATCTGTTGCATGTCACGAGTCCTGGCCAGGGCTACCATAAGCTGGATTCGTGCCTTTTGGCCTGAGAGCCTGCCAGCCATGATAACGCCTTTTTTGTGCAGACTTTT
>JBDRPB010000285.1:0-6634 GCA_043809485.1 Pseudomonadota bacterium
GGATATTTTTTCCAGGAATTTCAAAGCCCTGCTCAATGTAATCCATAAGTTCACTTACCAGGACTGAAGGCGGGATAAGGCTGTTATCCTGGATACTTTGTCCCACGTAACTGATATATAATTTTTCCCTTACCGAAAGCATGACCTCCAAAAAGAGATATCTGTCGTCATTACGGCGGGAGCGGTCGCCCGGTTCAGGATGCATTGCCATGAGATCAAAACCGAGTGGCTTGGACTCCCTCGGATAGGCATCATTATTCATACCCACAAGGCAGATGACCTTAAAGGGAATGCTTCGCATGGGCAGCATGGCACAGAATGTAACGCCGCCGGTAATGAATCCAAACCCGAAACCTTCTTTATCAAGGGCATGACCCAGGTGCCACTTGATGACATTGATGTCAATCTCTTCGTCAAAACCGGCTCCGCTGGAAGCGGACATGTTATCCAGGTCATCGAGCGTTTGGCGTATCACCTGCATTTCCCTCTCTGAATCTTCATTAGACAGAAAAAAATCCTCAAGAAGCCGTATCAGGGATGCGGCCCACTTATCCAGGGTGCGCGGCTGTCCAAGGGGTGTGACATGGGAAAAAAGCTGCTCCACGAATTCGCAAAGTCTTCCCAGAACCAAAGTATCAGCGCCTTCCACAAGGTCGTATGGAAGCACACCGTCAAACATCTTTTCGTCCTGCCCCGGCATGGCATAGCCCAACAAAAGCCTATCAAGGCCAGTGCGCCAGGTGTTTTCCGGGGAGGGAGGGAGACCAAACTCAGAGCGGCTTTTTCCGTCGATTCCCCAGCGTATCCGTGTCTCTTCCACCCATCTGCGGATAAGGTCAAGACCTGTTTCCGTGAAACCGAATTTGCGCTGGACCGTGTGCGATTCCAGAACTGCTAAAACCTGTGAAGCACCAAAGCGACTGCTAATTAGATCGAGGATGGCGAGGAAAGCATCGATAATATCACTCTCTTTTCTGATGCTTCGATCAGCAATGCTGAAAGGAATCCTCCCGGGATCATCGACCGGCATATCAAATACGGCCTGGATATATGGTGAATAAGTCTCTATATCCGGTGTCATGACCAGTATATCCTTAGGGTTCAGATCAGGATCTTTTTCAAACATGTGCAGAAGTTGATCATGCAGGACCTCCATTTCCCGCATGGGACTATGCCCCGAATGGATCTGGATGGACGAGTCATTCGGCAGAATGACCGTCTTTTCTCCCGATTTGTGTTGCGCATCCCGTAGATTCAGGATATCGGATTGGATACAGGAAAGAAGATTATCCTCTTTAGGGTCCTCGAAAGACGGAAATTCTTCCAGATCGAACTCGTTTATAAGATCAAAAAAATCCCTGCCCAATGTTCCCATGGACCCGAGAAGGCTGTTTCCTTTTTCCAGGTAGAGTTCTTCAGGGGTGAGATCCCCGGCGGGCTGGCTCACTGTCTTCTTTGTCATTTCCCATTCAGAGAGAATATCTCCCCAGTATTGTCTGCAGGGATTCATGAGAAATAGATTTACATCAGTGAGCCGCGCAAGGCCGGAGAGAATT
Organism: Pseudomonadota bacterium; assembly: GCA_043809485.1. GTDB lineage: Bacteria > Desulfobacterota > DSM-4660 > Desulfatiglandales > Desulfatiglandaceae > 4484-190-2. The sequence continues at coordinate 1,557 of JBDRPB010000285.1, forward strand.
TGCATGTGAAACCGGGGAAGTGCGGAGATCCCAAATATTGAAATCCGCTCGGGAAGGCCTTTTAGTCTGGTGGAGGAATCCTTGAGCGCCATAAGAAAATGCTTTCCCAGGGATGCTCGATGCTCCTTGCCGCATTCTTTTACAAGTTCCCTCCAGAGCACGGCCTGCCAATGATCCTCTTGCCCCCTTTCCCAGTTGATGATCATTTGGGGACGAAAAAGCAGGTACTGGTCAAAGGTATCTGCAATGCGCTCAGAAAGCTGAAAACGCTTGAGATCCCCCTGAGTATGGCTGAGATATGCCCTAAGACTCTCAAAGCCCGGCCTTGTGATGCAGGACGGAAGCAGCTTCATCACCCTCCAGGTCAAAATCCCTGGATCAAAAGGCGAACGTTCAGGGAGATCCGGAAGTAATTTTCGAAACACCTCATGGACAAAGTGGTTTGGGAAAGGAAACCGGCAGTTTGCGCATACACCTTGGCGCTGGGCAAGCTGCATGGATACCCACCGCTCCATACCCCTGCTCTGGGCCACAATGACTTCCGTGTCAAGAGGTGAGGCCAGCGGATTCTTGAGGACCTCAGCCAGTCTGGCGGCCAGGGTCTCAAGATGGTTGCTGGTATAAAGTCTTAGGCCGGACAAACGAATCTCCTCGATCTGCTAAAAACCCTGAAGACCACAGAATAAATTGCAGCTTGTTGCTGCAGCCCTTAGTGATTAACCCCTGCCTTTTCAATATTCTCGCGAATGGCCGCGCCAAATTCGGAGCACTTTACCTCCCGTGCGTCCTCCATCTGTCGTGCAAGGTCATAAGTGACAATGCCCTGTTCTATCGTCTTCGTCACTGCCGATGCAATAAGTTCCGCAGCCTCGGTCCAGCCCATGAATTTCAGCATCTCTACACCCGAAAGGATGAGCGAACTTGGGTTTACTTTATCCAAACCAGCATACTTGGGTGCTGTGCCGTGGGTCGCCTCGAAAAGGGCGCATCGATCCCCGATGTTTGCTCCTGGGGCCATGCCCAATCCTCCCACCTGGGCTGAGGCTGCGTCCGAAAGGTAATCACCGTTTAAATTAGGTGTGGCAATCACACTGTACTCCTCAGGACGTAAGATGAGCTGCTGGAACATTGCATCCGCAATACGATCCTTTATAACAATACAGCCAGACGGAATCTGGCCATTAAGCCTTTCGGATAATTCCGTTTCAGTTACTGTCTGTTCAGGAAATTCCTCCAGGGCCACCCGATAGCCCCAATCACGAAATGCCCCCTCTGTATATTTCATAATATTTCCCTTATGGACAAGGGTGACACTTTTACGTCCGGTCTCTAACGCATATTGAATGGCCCTGCGCACCAGTCGACGGGTGTTGAACTCGCTCATGGGTTTAATTCCCACCGCGCTTTTGAGAGAGATGGTTGGGCTGCCGGAGTCTTTTAGCTTTTTGTTGACAAATTCAAGTACCTCTTGGGCGTCCTGTGACCCTGCCTCCCATTCTACTCCGGCGTAAACGTCCTCGGTGTTCTCCCTAAAAATCACGACGTTTAGCCGCTCAGGGTGAACTACCGGTGCTGGAACGCCTTGAAAATAACGCACCGGCCGCACGCATGCATACAAATCCAATTTCTGCCTCAATGCCACATTTAGAGAGCGAAAACCGCTCCCAACAGGCGTAGTGAGCGGTCCTTTGATGGCAATGCCGTAACGGGCTATATCTTCCAATGTCCTTTCTGGCAAGCGAGTATCAGACCCATGAAGTTTCTGAGCTTTCTCTCCAGCCAGCAATTCATGCCAAATGATGCGTCTTTTCCCTCCGTAAGCCTGCCTGACCGCAGCATCAAATACGGGCCGGGCCGCAGCCCAGATATCCGGTCCAATTCCATCCCCTTCAATGAAAGATATAATCGGCTTATCCGGTACCACAGGCCGCCCATCGACGTCCCATTCTATTGTTTTCACGGTTCTCTCGTTTTCACTCATATCTTTTACCATATGTCTGTCCCATGCAGCTTAGTATCTTTTGTTTTTCCATTCACTTTAACAGACAACTGACATCACTGGCATTTCAGGCAATTCTATGTAGCGTTTGCCAGTTCCTGCCGGTAAAAATTAAGACGGCCCCCGGCTAATAGAATTTTTCGCTCCCGCTGGGACAACTCCAACCGACCTGCGAATTCAAGGGCCTTGTGCTTAACCCGTACAACCAACTCATCGCTTTCGGCCACTGTCTTGTGCAAACCCATAATCTCCAATATATCGCCTTGTTCAATTTGTTCATAATCCTCATCCTTGATGACTACAGGTAATATACCGAAATTTATCAGGTTGGCACGGTGGAGACGGGCAAAGGACTGTGCCAGCACCACCATGACCCCAAGGTAACGGGGAGCAAGGGCCGCGTGTTCCCGGCTGGAGCCCTGACCGTAATTTTTGCCTCCAAGAATTGCAACAGGGCCTGCGATTTTCGCCTTTTCGGCGAATCCTGGGGCCTTTGATGCGAAAACAAATTCCGAAATCGCTGGAAGATTAGACCTCATGGGCAGCACTTTGGCCCCTCCCGGCAGAATATCGTCTGTTGTAATGTTGTCCTTTACCTTTAGTAACAACTTAAGCCTGAGCGAATTTGGCATTGGCTCCAACTCTGGCAGCGGCTTTATATTGGGGCCCATGCGGATGGTGATCTTGTCCGGATGTTTGGGGGGACAGATAATCATCGAATCATCGACCAGGAATCTTTTAGGATGCACCGCTTCCTGTTGAGTGCCCAACTCACTTGGATGGACAAGACGGCCGGTTAATGCCGCGGCTACAGCGACCTGGGGGCCAGCAAGATATACCTCCGCATCTGGCGTGCCGCTTCGACCGGTAAAATTCCGGTTAAAGGTGCGCACGCTAACTCCGCCGGAAGGAGGCGCTTGACCCATACCGATGCATGGGCCGCATGCCACTTCCAGTATCCGTGCCCCTGAATCAATCATATCTGCCAGGCTGCCGTCTCTGGCCAGCATGGATAATACCTGCCTGGATCCGGGGGCAATTACAAGACTGACTTCAGGATGCACTTTTCTGTTCCGCAGGAGGTCCGCAACCAATTTTAGATCACGATAAGATGAGTTGGTGCAACTGCCAATGGCCACCTGGCTAACCTTTATGTGGGATAGCTCGCGCACCGGCTTGACCGCATCCGGGCTGGGTGGACACGCAACCAGAGGTTCAAGAGTGGAAAGGTCAATCTCAATTATATCATCATATACAGCCCCTTCACGGGCATTAATAGGGGTCCAAATGTCTTCCCGGCTCTGGGCTATGAGGAATTGTCTGGTTACTTCGTCTGAGGGAAACAAAGAAGTCCATGCTCCAAGTTCAGCTCCCATATTGGTGATTGTTGCCCGGTCCGGCACGCTGAGACTTTTCACTGCAGGGCCACCGTACTCAATGATCTTCCTGAGCCCGCCCTTGACCGAGAGTTTCTTTAAAAGATAAAGAATCACATCCTTCGCCCCCACCCAGGGTGGCATTTCTCCGGTCAAACGGACCAGGGTTACCCTGGGCACTGTCATGTGAAACGGAGCTCCGGACATGGCAAGGGCCACATCCATTCCCCCGGCCCCCATTGCCAGCATTCCCAGACCACCGGCAGTGGGCGTGTGGCTATCGGATCCCAGGAGTGTTTGCCCTGGCACTCCGAAGCGCTCCAGGTGCACCTGATGGCATATACCGTTGCCCGGCCGGGAGAAATACAGGCCGTAGCGAGCCGCTGTTGACTGTAAGAAAAGGTGGTCATCCGCATTCTCATAGCCCGTCTGAAGGGTGTTGTGATCTACGTAAGAGACGGACAGGCTCGTTTGCACACAATCAATGCCTAATGACATAAATTCCAGATAAACCAGGGTGCCTGTCGCGTCCTGTGTCAGGGTCTGGTCAATGCCAATGCCGATCTCTGTTCCCGGTATCAACTCGCCCTCTTTCAGGTGTGCAGCCAGGATCTGCCCTGCGATATGATCTGTGTAAGCCATTTCATTTACCGTAACCATTCAACCATTAAGACACAAAGGCGCTGAAGATTAGCGAAGCTTAGCCTCGTCGGTTTGCCCGTCTCCCGCTTTAGCAGGATACGGACAGGGGAGGCGAAGTACGCTATCAATACTGTGAAAGACCTTTCATCCACAGAATATTTTAGCATTTCTTTCATATTGTTGTTCCAAAATCAAAGGATTTTTTGTGAACAGGAAATCATTTCTTCAATTTTTGCTGGTCGTTTTCGAATGTTTTTGGTATTAGACCTTCTTTGGTTTGAAAAAAGCGAGGTGAAGAGAAATGGAAAGTACAGCCAAGTTGATAATAGATAAACATCATGAACGTGCCCGAACTTCCTCCTATGATTGACATGAGCGCTGTCATGATTATGAAAAAAATGGAACCGATGAGCACAACAGTAAGATAAACTTCTATTAGCATCGACAGTGTATTTGAATACTTTTCCAGCCTTCTTCTGTACTCTGCTATGAAGAGTCTTGATTTCTCGTGCAGAAAGTCTCCGACGTTCCCTCCGCTTGACAGTGTTGTCTCCAGGCCCCACAACAATTCTTTCAGCTCCTCAGAAGGCGTCCTGCTTGCCGTTTTCCTTATTGCCTCTACAAGCTCCATCCCGAAAGCTTCAACATCCCTGTATATCTTGCCCATTTCCTGTGATATCTCGCCATAGTCCTTGAATTCTGCCATCACCTTGAACATTGTGATGGGAGGGGCACCTGACGCGGCCACAGTCGCCATGTACGTTGTCGCAAAAGACAGAGACGAGTCTATGTTCTTTTTTCTCCTTCCAGCAACCATGCTGGGATAAGTATAGAAAATAAAGAACTGGACTATCAGTATGACCACAGTAAGTGTGAATGATAGCAGGAAAGCATTTATTGCGTCACGGAGCAGAAGCGATGTTATTATGACTATGAACGGGAACTCCACAATGAATGTGGCAAGTATCACAAAGAACATTATGTATACGTATTCCTGGAGGCTCAGGCCGATGTTTGCTCTTATCAGGTCAGGCTTTATGCTGTCAAAATAATTGATAAAG
>JBDRPB010000286.1:0-2917 GCA_043809485.1 Pseudomonadota bacterium
TCCCGTTGAATACTTTAAGTGCATGGAATGTGGTGATGAATTTGATGACCCTAAATCAAAACATGATCCTTTGGCGCTTGCGTACAAGGAATATCGTCACCGTCATGCAACTGGCTCTTTTTGAAAAGAAAATATATCATAGAAATGTTAAGAATGAAAACACGGGCGGTAGTTCTCAAATAATGAAATAATGAAATGAAAAGGCTTTTTTTGTTTAGGTCATTGGGATTTTGGTTATTCGAATTTGTTTCGAATTTCGACCTGCCCGCCCAGGCCTCTTTGTTCAGGATGTTTCAGCTACAATAGGGTGTGAAAAAGGAATAAACATTCAACGTTACGCATAAAGGGCAATGGCAGGCGGGTATTCGAATTTCGGATTTAACATTGTGATTTTCGTGATATTTTCCAGATCAAAGAATTTTTTGTGGCCAAAAAAAACACCAATTGTACTGCTAAGGGCCTAACCGGGTGTGTTAAGGAGCAGAAAAATGGAAGAACCGGTAAAACTGGAACAAACAGAAGGTATTGCCATCATTACACTTAATCGAGCCAGGGCCTATAATTCGTTTGACGTGGAAATGGTTCAACTGCTGGCCGATATCCTGGTCAAATTAGCCTTGGACCCGGAGGTAGCCGGGGTGGTTATTTCAGGGGAAGGCAGGGCCTTCTGCGCGGGAGGTGATTTGACATACATAAGGGACTACGGCAAAACCTACGGTGCCGCCTTGCATGAACTGGCCGCCCGTTTTCACCAGGCCGTTCTGGAGATCCGTCATATGCCAAAACCGGTTGTGGCAGCGATCAACGGTCTTGCCGCTGGAGGAGGGTTCTCCATGGCCCTTGCTTGCGATTTCAGAATCATGGAGGCTTCGGCCATACTGATGCAGGCCTATACAACAAATGGCCTAAGTATTGACGGAGGAGGCACCTTTACCCTTCCCAGGCTGGTTGGGTTGGCCAAAGCCCTTGAGATTGCCACCTTTGATCAGCCAATCAACTCTGAAAAGGCCCTCGCCTGGGGCCTTGTCACCGAGGTGGTAAAGGATGGAGCGAGCGTAAAAAGGTCCATCCAAATGCTTGAAGACATAAAAAGAAGATCTCTCACTTCTTTTGCGGCTTCCAAGAAACTGATCACAGATTCGTTTAGTACCGCCTTTGAGGCCCAACTGGAAAAGGAACGCGAGCTATTATCCTGGTGTGGAGATCAGCCAAACGGAAGAGAGGGCGTAGCAGCCTTTCTGGAGAAAAGAAAACCGGTTTTTAATGAAAATAACAGATGAAATATTCCAGGTAGGTGGCAGTGACTTCACATCTTACGAGGATGCTGCCATTTATTTGATTAATTTTGACGGTCATGCTGCCCTTGTGGATGCTGGATGCGGCAGATCCACTGAAAGGCTGTTTAAAAACATCCGGTCATGGGGTGTGAAACCGGAATATATCCAATACCTCCTCATCACGTCGGTGTCAATACGCCCCTAAAACTTGAGCGGGGTTGTGTGAAACCGGAATATATCCAATACCTCCTCATCACCCACTGCCATTATGACCATACAGGCGGCGCAAAAGCCGTGAAGGAAATGACCGGGTGCCAGGCCGTGGCCCATGAGCTGGATGCCGGATTTCTGGAACAAGGGGATGAAATGGTGACCGCAGCAACCTGGTACGGGGCAAGCCTTGAGCCCTTTCTGATCGAAAAGAAATTATCCCTTCCAAGGGAACAAATCCAGTTAGGTGACCACCATGTAGAGGCCATTCACACACCCGGACATTCCCCAGGCTCCGTTGTCTACGTGGTTGAGTCCCAGGGACTCAAGGTGCTCTTTGGGCAGGATGTGCATGGGCCCCTTGACGCAAGCCTTCTTTCCAACAGGAAAGACTATCTTGAATCCCTCGATCTCCTTTTGTCCCTTGAGGCCGACATCCTTTGTGAAGGCCATTATGGGGTCTACAAAGGAAAAAGCGAGGTTCGCAATTTCATTAGATCATTTAAATAGGATGTCCCCCTCCCCCACTTTAGGCCCTCCATTCACACAATTTCAAGCTTGACTTATCATGCATTCGTGCTATCATAAAAATGTAATATTTATTTTAGGAGGGCCTATGGGTCTTATAAAAACAATTGGCAGTAGCGGGCAGATCTCGCTGGGCAAAAAATTCGCAGGTCAAACTGTAATGCTGGATGAGATCGAAGCGGGAGTTTGGATCGTTAAACTTGGTCGATTCATTCCCGATAGTGAAAAGTGGCTGCATGGGCCAGGTGTTCAGGCTGAACTTAACGAAGCTATTGCCTGGGCAGAGGAAAATCCGCCCGAAGGCACTAACTTGGAGGAATTTGAAGCACGGGCCAAACGATGAAACAGAACAGTCATCAGCCCGTGCGTTTGGATTTGAACAACCCTGTCTTTCAACGCCAGCTTTTCAATCTGGCCAAAAGTGAGCAGCGCAACATCCTCAATACTCTGCGGAAATTGGCAAATATGGCATGGCAACAGGTATATGTTGACCATGGACTAAAATGGGAGGCCATATTATCCCAGAAAGGTCCAGGCGGCAAAAAGCTTTACAGCTTTCGAATCGGTAAGGGATTTCGGGGAATAGCGTACCGTGACGGTTTATGGCTGCGCCTGTTGTCATTACATCCTGATCATGATTCTGCTTACCAGTAGACAATGTGGCTTCGATAGCTTCTCCTGGGGAATTCATTAAAGTCCCTGATGGAACTGTAGAACAGGTGTACCTAAAATCAAAGGTGGTCCCCCTTCCGTACCGCTGTTACTTACTTTCTTGCCAGTCCCCAGCCCTAACCTAAGCTCTTTCTGCACCAATGTCCCCTATTACTCTAAGTATCCTGAGGGCAGCGTTTTGGAATTGCTGGGCATATTTCTTTTAGGTTGAACTTTCAGTATGAAAGTGA
>JBDRPB010000287.1:0-8031 GCA_043809485.1 Pseudomonadota bacterium
TCCACTATGAATTCCCAGATCCCCTTTGGAGACGATGTTATCAGTAGGATATCTTTCTGTCAGGAGAAGTCAGGAGGTCTTGAAAAACTCCATACGAGCATAGTCCAGTGCCTGAACACCTTGATCACCGAGGCATCTAAGGAGGCCGGAATTGATCCAACCCGAATCATGGAAGTAACCGTGGTAGGTAACACGGCAATGCACCACCTGTTTGCAGGTCTTGATCCCAGGTATCTGTCAATGGCACCCTACCCGCCTGTCCTGCAAACCGGACAGGACTTCAAGGCCAGGGATATGGGCATTGAGATAGGAGAATCGGCCTATGTCCACATGTTGCCACTCAAAGCCGGATTTGTAGGAAGTGATACAATTTCATGCATTTTGGCCACTGGCCTCCATAAAAGCAAAGTTACCACCCTTCTCATTGATCTGGGCACGAATGGCGAAATCGTTTTTGGGGATAAAAATGATCTGGTCTGTTGTTCTACAGCAGCAGGCCCCGCTTTTGAAGGCGGCCATATCCGCTGGGGCATGCGGGCTTCCAGTGGAGCCATTGAGCGGCTTAAAATCGAACCGGCCACATTGGATGTCAAGGTGAAAACGATTCATGACCAACGGCCCATAGGCCTGTGCGGGTCCGGCATTATTTCAGCAGTAGCTGAGATGATCAGGGCGGGAATTATTTTTGAAAAAGGGAATTTCAATAAAGAAATTCAATCCCCTCGCCTTCGCCAGGGGGAAGATGGCTGGGAATTTGTTGTATCCTGGGCATCTGAGACAGCGGTAAAAAATGATATAGTAATAACCCAGAAAGACGTAGCTGAATTGCAGATGGCCAAATCAGCGGTGTATGCAGGAGCGACCCTTTTAATGGAACAACTTGGAGGTAAACAGGTCAAACGGATATTGCTGGCAGGGGCATGCGGTAACTACGTTGATCCTCTTGATGCATGCACCATCGATCTCTTTCCTGGCTGCCAGACGGCCAAAATTATTGGCGTCGGCAATGCGGCCGGGCATGGCTCGTGCCTGACCCTGCTGGACAAGAACAAAAGGAAAGAAGCGGAACGAATCGCCAAGGAGACACAATATCAAGAACTTGCTGCCACAGCCCGTTTCCAGGAACTGTTTGTATCAAGTATGTTTTTTACATCGGCCCGTGACTATGAAGGTGATTTTTAAATGCTCTTTGAGAACTACCTGCTTACTTTCTTCCTTTAACCTTTACATTTAATTATGCCTATATGATAATTTTAATGTTAAATGTTCAAAAAATCGCACCCTTTAGAAATCAATAGCAAGCGTTTAGGACAAGCATTCCCAGGAGATTAGGATATGAGCACAATTGCCCAGGACGCACCCGGAAAAATCGTGCTTCTTATGGGAAATGAGGCTATTGCCCGTGGGGCTTTAGAGGCTGGTGTCAAGGTGTGCGCGGCTTACCCTGGAAATCCCTCGTCCGAAATAGTCGGCTCCCTTTCCAGGGTAGCCAACGAAGCGGGGATTCATGTTGAGTGGTCGGTTAATGAGAAAGTAGCCCTGGAGGTGGCAACGGCCGCTTCTTTTGCGGGGCTCAGGGGCCTTTGCAGTATGAAACAAAACGGGCTCAACGTGGCCTCGGACTTCCTGCTCAACGTCAACTTGACCGGGTGTGAGGGAGGGTTGGTCGTTGTGGTCGCGGACGATCCTGGAGCCCTCTCATCGAGCAATGAGGAAGACTCCCGGGGCTTTGCCAGGCTGGGAGACCTGCCCCTCCTTGAGCCCGCCACCTTCCAGGAAACCAAGGAGATGACCAAATGGGCATTCGATCTCTCTGAAGATTTGCACCTCCCTGTTCTGGTCCGCAGCGTCACCCGAGTCTCTCACGCCCGGGGTAACGTACGACTCGATGAACTGCCCCGGCAAGCTCACAAGCCATATTTCGACACATCCCGCCCCCGCATAACTTTACCGGTATTGCCCAATCACAAGGCCCTTCGCGAAAAGCTCAGGCGTGCGGGCCAACTGTTCGAGCAATCCCCTTTTAATTTGTACCGCGGTCCACAGGAACCCGAGCTTCTGATAATCACCTGTGGCAGCGGGTGGATGTACTGCCTGGACGCAGTGGTTAATCTGGACGTGAATGAGAGGGTTGGCATCCTCAAACTGGGCACCACGTGGCCCCTGCCCGAACAACTTGTACTCGATCACCTTAAAAAAGCCGATCAGGTACTGTTCATAGAGGAGGTAAACCCCTTCCTGGAAGGCAATGTAAAAGAGCTTTTCGCCCAGAATTGTCACGCTCTTGGCCTCAAGAATTTTATAGGCAAGGCGACACAGACTGTTCCCGATGTGGGCGAACTAAATCCCGACATCGTTACCAACACTATTCAGGACCTCCTTGAAGTTGCATACGAGCCACGGCCGCCCGGGTACTCTCTTAAGGTTAGAGAAGCTGCCTCCGACCTTGTTCCGGAAAGAAAGCTTGGCTTCTGCGCGGGCTGCCCGCATCGGGCAACATACTGGGCAGTCAAAAACGCCCTGGCATTAGATGGCCGTGACGGCTTCGTATTAGGCGATATCGGTTGCTATTCCCTTGGTATGGGCCCTACCGGATTCGGGCAGATGAAGACACTGCACGCTATGGGTTCCGGGACCGGTCTGGCCTGCGGATTCGGCCAGCTTGAGGCTTTTGGCCTGGATCAGCCCCTGATTGCCGTGTGTGGCGACTCGACCTTTTATCACGCTGTTATGCCGGCCCTGGCCAATGCCCGTTACAACGGGTCAAATTTCCTGCTCCTGCTTCTGGACAACAGCGCGACAGCCATGACCGGCTTTCAGCCCCACCCTGGGACAGGCCGAACAGCCACAGGGGATAAGGCTCCTGTCCTGGATCTTAGAGCTATCTGCGAGGCCCTGGGAGCGAGTGTGGAAGTGGCCGACCCATTTGACATGAAGGCAACAACTGAGACCATCCTGAGACTCCTTCAGGATGAAGAGGGCGTGAAGGTCCTGATCCTGAGACAGATGTGCGCCTTAGTTCGCAGCCGGCACCAACAAAGGCTTTATAACATGTATATCGACCCGGAGCTCTGCCTGGGTGGGAATTGCGGCTGCAACCGCTTGTGCACTCGCGTTTTCAAGTGCCCGGGGTTAGTTTGGGATAAGGATACAGGAAAGGCCCGTATTGACGAGGCTATCTGCACCGGATGCGGAGTCTGTGCTGAGATTTGCCCTACGTCTGCGATCCGGAAGGAGGCCGCTTAGATGTCCTTTGAAAAAGACCCTTTCAACGTTATTATCGGTGGCGTCGGCGGCCAGGGAAACGTACTTGCCTCTCAGATAATTGGGCACATACTCGTCTCACAGGGATACGTTATCACTATCGGAGAGACATACGGCGCTTCCCAGCGAGGGGGTGCAGTGATGAGCCACCTCCGTATATCGGCCAGGGACCAGTTTTCCCCCCTGGTCTCTGAAGGGCAATGTCACCTGCTGGTGGCTCTGGAACCGGTTGAAGCACTCAGGATACTGGGCCACTATGGCAACCCCGAAGTAATGACTCTTCTCAACACCCGGCCCATCCATCCCCTGGATGTAATTTCAGGCGATGTGACCTACCCGGAGGTGTCCATAGTAGTGAACAAAATACAGGAGCTGAGCCGTCGGGTCTGGACACTCAACGCCACTGAAATCGCATTGGAGATGGGTGATCCCATCTTTTCCAACATGGTAATGCTGGGAGCCCTATCCAGCATTGAGGTAATACCCATAGACCGTCTGGCGTTTGAGGCTACAATTGAAGAGTTGCTTCCTCCAGCTAAGCTGGCTGAAAACATGGAGGCCTTTGACAAAGGAAGACTGGTATTAAAAAGACACTAAAAATACCTGCTCGTCTTCTCACCTTTCCCAAGCATGGCCCGGGCAACAAGTAAGACCTGGTTCCGGTCTTCCATATTAAGGGCCTGCTCCAGTCCTCCTGCATCCAGATTCATGTTAATAGCCTCTTTGGTCAGCCTAAGGCCCATGGGATTCTTGGTGTTCATTGCTGAGGCCAAATCCAGGGCTGTTTCCATGAGTTTATCACGTTCCACTATTCTGCTCACAAGACCCAGTGCCATGGCCTCCACTGCCGACATAAAATTCCCGGTGAGCATAAACTCATAGGCCCTGCCCGCCCCCATAAGACGCGGCAGAAAATAACTGCACGCCATGTCAGCACCACCAAGCCCGATATTGATGTAGGCGGCAGAGAAGCGGGCGTCCAGGGTGATCACCCTAACATCAGATGCAAGGGCAAAACTGAACCCGAGACCTGCTGCTGCTCCATGCACCGCGCAAATAATAGGTTGCGGTGCCTGCCTCATGGCCAGACTAAGCCTGGCAAGTCGGGCCTGAAACCTGTAAAACTGGTCCGTATTCATATCCGGGGCCATTTTTACATTCTCTTTCATGTCCAGCCCTGCACAGAAGCCCTTCTCCCCATTCCCCTTTAAAATAATGACATGCGTATCCAGGTCATACAATCGCTCTTTCCAGAAGGCCTCCAGTTCCTCCATCATCTGGTGGCTTACTGAATTGTATCTGCGTGGGCGATTGAGGGACAATATACCGATGCCCTCGTCTTTAGACTCGTATTCAATGGTTTCGTAATTCATGAATCCTCCCTTTGAAACATGCGTAATAGTTCAGTGCGGAGACGCTGAAGACACTGAGTTCAGTCGCTCATGAAAGTCACCGCCCGGATCTCTTCCCCGTAACACGTCATCCTCGGTTTTGAACAGGTCTCCATATCCCCTCCTGGTACCAGAGCCTTGAAAAATCTTGATCCAGAGTAAGGGGTACTTTTACCAGTGCATTTACATCGATTTCACTTACCTGATCGTACATAGGGTCCCATGGAAGCACAATCATAGTTTCTTGGGACGATCGTATCAAAAGGGGAAGGCGCGTCTCTCCCCATTGCCGATTTTCAAGTTCCTTTTCCAGGGTCTTCATATCATGGTACTGTAGAAGCTCATGCAGCGTAACAAGGGTCGGAGGACTTAAAGGGATGCCCCCTTGAAGATTGGCGCCGAGTCCCTTCTCCGGGTTAATCCAGATCCCGTTCGTGGTCTCCCGGGTGTCCGGTATGCATTGCTGCCCTGAGGGCATTATGGTCAGAAAGAATCGAGTGTCATATCGTCGGGATCTTGCTTCGGGTGTGATCCAATGCGACCATGGTGCAAGCAGAGAGAACGCCAAGGTCCATCCATCGGAAACCACCCAATCCCTGAGCCAGCCTTTGGGCAAGGTCGCAGCTTCTCGCCTGTGGCAGACCTTCTCCAGGTCATCCCAGGTTTGTTCGCTTCGATGGGCCAAAAAGACCCCTGCCTCTTCAAAGGTTTCGCGAACGGCCGCAACCCCGTGGGCCAGTGCCTCATCAACAGTCAAGCCACCACCAACACGACGGGAAATTGACTTGCTATCCATATCCACATGTGCCTTCCAAAACCCAGGCGCACAGTCTTCTGGATCCACCGTGCCCCCGGGAAACACGTAATTCCCAGGCATAAAGCCACTGCGAGAACTCCTCCTGAGGAGATAGACCTGTAGTTCACCATTGTGGTGACGTGTGAATATAACAGTAGAGGCCGGTCTGGGGGTTTTTGGCTGCCTTGGTTTGTCACGGGCTGATTGTAGTTCCATAGCCGTTTAGCTTTTCTTTTCCTTCAGCAAGCCTTTAAGCCCGGCAAAGGGATTATGGCTGAGCGCCTCTCTCTGCTCACTGCCGACTTCTATCCCACCACCCTCAAGATGATCAAGGTAGCGGCGGTGCTCATTTTCATGACAATAGATACACAGATTTTCCCAGTTTCTGCCGTCTAATGGGTTGTTATCATGGTTGTGGTCCTTGTGGTGCACAGTCAAAAGGTGCAAGTTTTTGTTGGTGAACTCTCGACCACAACGGGCACATATCCAGGGATGGATTTTCAGGGACTGCTCCCGGTAGCCCTGTTCCCGTTCGGCCTGAGCCTGACGGGCCTCAGCGACAACGCGTTTAACTTCGTCTTTATCGATCTTACCACCTGCTGGCTTACGCGGTCCGTAACTCTTAACCGGCATTAGCGAGTCCTCCAATCCTGATGGCCCGTATCATATATGCCTGAGTCCAAATGCAGACTCAGGGCTTTTCTTTCCGAAAGATTGCTTTTAGATACATTCAGAATATGATAAATAAGTCGGTATATCAATGGAAATGGTGATTTATCAGCAATTCTAATTATGGCTTTCATCTGGCAGGGCCGTGGGGTCTCTTTTTAAAGACCGCAAGACAATTCTTCCACAGCTTGTCGAACGCCCCCGTGGCTTTGAATAAAGGCTCCGAGCAGGCAGAGAAGGCGTCAGTTGCAACGGAGCCTCTCCTTTGGGGCTGTCCTATAACGAATTTCAAGGCTACGCTGCCGTTCAATAGAATGAGGCAGGTTTTTGCGGCCTTTAAAAAGAGACCCCGCGGTCCTGCATCAACAAGGCCTAATGGTCATAATGAGAATTGCCGGTGATTTATGGAACAAAAGGACTATTATCAGATTTTGGGTGTGGAAAGCAATACAACCCAACAAAAAATCAAGGCGGCCTACAGAAAACTGGCCCTTGAATATCATCCGGACAGAAATAAAGATAATCCGGCTGCGACTGATCGAATGAAAGAAATAAACGAATCCTATGCTGTACTTTCCGACCCCGAAAAAAGGAAGCAATATGACACATTCAGGCAAACATACGGATCTTCTGCTTACGGTCATTTCAGACAAAATTGGTCTGATCAGGATATATTTCGAGGATCTGATATCCATCAGATTTTTGAAGAGATAAGCAGGGCCTTCGGCCTCAGGAATTTTGACGAAATCTTCAAGGACTTTTATGGCCCAGGGTACCGAACCTTTGAATTTCGACGACCCGGAGCTTTTGGAAAAGTCTTTTTCACTTCCTCTACGGGAGGAGATGCTTATACTCCAAAATTCCCATTAGGTGGAAATCTGGGCAAATTGATCAGATACGGTTTGAAAAAAAAGTGGGGAATAGAGTGGCCGGAGAAGGGAAAAGACCGCCATGACACTATTACAATTTCACCGGAGCTGGCTCAGAGGGGAGGCAAGATAAGGTATCTCTACCAAAAACAGTCCAGGGAACTGGTCGTCAAGATCCCCCACGGAATTAAAGAGGGTCAACGAATACGGCTAAAAGGCGTGGGGGATGATGGAAAAGGCGGAGGAGAACCGGGAGACCTTTATGTAAAAATTAGATTCAAAAAACCCTTGTCCCAGAAAATAAAAAATTTATTAAAACAGCTCCGACCCTAACCCCTCTATCACTCCCTTGATTTCCCCTGAAGTGCCCCGGTTTTTTCAGGAACAACGCGCTCCATTGTCTTAACGAGAGCCGAAATACCGGCGGATATACTCTTATTCAGATTAAGTAATCCCTTCTCTGTACCCAAAGGCATGTCTCTTTTCAGCTTAATCAATGATTTTTCAGTCTCAGCGGATATTTCCCTCTTCAGTACAATCAATTTTTTTTCAACGTCATCAGACATGTCCTTATTCAGTTTTGTCAATTCACTTTCAATGACCATAAGCATGTCCATTTTCAGTTCAACCACCTCTTTCTCAATGGTGACTGACATATCCTTCTTGAATTTGATCAGATCTTTTTTTACCCTCTGAACATGTACTATAGCAAAGATGGTCATTCCCAGAACTACAACAAAGCCAAAATAAATAGATAGAACTAAATAGCCGAACAAATCGTATTCTGTCATTTCAAACTCCTTACGTCTCGGAATTTCTACAACTTGTTGAGAATAAAGAGGTTTTATTGGAGCGAAGCCCCTAAGTTCTAAGAGAATGCGTGAATAAAACCTTTTTGTCAACATTTGCTTTGGCCAAACCAGCGAGATACCTTCCAACGCCCAAACTGCAAAATAACAATATATTGTATTTTTTTTTCTTGACATACAATATAGAGTATCCTATATTGCGTTTTATGACCTCCCTGTTGAATAGTTAACCA
>JBDRPB010000288.1:0-2413 GCA_043809485.1 Pseudomonadota bacterium
GCTGTCAATAAAATTGGGATCATCAGGTGTGGCATTGATGGTGGCCGAGCCAAGGCTCATATAGAGGAGCTTCCCCTTGTAATCATTTCTTCCCTCCTCAAACCCCTGTTTTGCCAGCCAGTCCTGGGCCACATCCAGCGGGTTGGCACCGGAGGAGAGGATTTGTCCCGGGGTCTTTCGATGCTCGCTGAGCACCTGAACCCCAGGGCTGGTGGCCAGAACCTGCCATTGATGTATTTCCTGTGAAATGGCCACTTTTTCATATTTGCCCGGTTCCTGGGCCAGACTGGGGCTATTCCCAAGCCATAGCAGAGCCACAACACACCAGACAATCAACAATACGCGTCCCAACGCTCGTGAACATTGCGATTGCATAAACCCTCCTTTCCTGTTGAACAGGTCATTTGAAAGGATAAAAAGCAAAAAGATTCTGTAATTGAGAGAGTTGTCTAATTATTGTGGAATTATGTCTACGACCAGATGATTGATGCCCTGACTACGCGATCAATTATCAATGACGTTCCAAAGTGAAAAGGATAAAGGGACACGGTCCCTGTTCATCAGCTGAGATGAACGTTCAGGATGTACTATTTAGGTGAGCTGTGGAATCCACATTCAACGCATTAATCTTAATTAATCACTTTGAGCTGGATTAAGATCTTGAAAAATAGGTTGCAATTTTTCCCTTACTCTCACCTTTATACCCCTTTTTGTTGAATTTTCAATCTTTTTCTATCGGATAACGAATCAAATTGTTTCTTTTCAAGTTTCATTTTCGCTATGCATGGATGTTTCCAGCATCTACTTACCCTCAGGATAAAGGTGGCTATTCGAAGCAGAATTAAGCTGTCGTCTGCCTGAGGGCCGCCAATGACCGTTACCCCGGTGTCAACCGTTTCAATGAAGGTATGAAAAACCTCCCGGTGGCCCTCCATAATGGCTATCTCAATGCGGGCAATGTCAGGCGTCAGGCTGCGGGGGATGATCCTTAGAAATTGGTTCCCGGGAAGGGACATTGTGCCCTTTTCTCCGATCTTGAGGTGCAGGATTTTCCGGTCAATGAGAGAAAAACTTGAAAAAGTGAGGGTTTCCTGCAAATTCTGAGCGATTCCAGTGAGAGCAGGATCTATGTGACTGGATTGCCGACCGGCCTCGATCACCTGAACCTCGATTCGCAACTTCTCTTCTTTAGTAGCTGACCGGGATGCTGATGTCCCACGCATGTCAGGTGGGCTTCCCGGAGCTTGATAATCTTCTTTCCCGTCACCCCCGATATAACCTTTGATTTGCCATTTTTTAGGAGCGGCATCATCTGGCTCACGAAGTAGTTCTACAAATGAATAGTCCTGCAATCGGGGATTTTCCCGAACCACCGGAACAAGGGCTTCCCGGATCAACTCTATCTTTCCGGCCTTTTTTAGAGCTATAATAGCAATTTTCAGTTCCTCGTCGGGAAGCTCCACGCTTTCTTTCGCCGCCTTTTGACAGATGACTGTCATCAAGCGGCAGGCAAGCCTGTTCTCCCCACCAGCCATGGCACAGGTAAGTGCAAAGGTAAGATCCCGGACATAAACCTGTGCATTAGTATAATGCTCCAATCGAAGCAGAAAAGGCAGAGCGGCATCAAATTTACGGTTTTTCAGCAGGGCCAGGGTGTAGAAGTGGAGGGCATATCCCGAAAGCTCCGTTGGTTCCAAATGACGCAGGGTGTGCTGGTAAAGCTGTTCAGCGGTTTCATCCTGCCAGTGCGAACCCGGCACTGCCGACAGCAGGTAGTAGATCTCAACTAATGGACGCATATAGCCTTCTGCCCGAGCGGGTCGGCGTAGGACTTCCCTGATTTCCTCGTGCTTTTCCCAGAGACGGTCAAACACCTTGGGCAGCTCTTTTTCGGCTGGCGCCATTGCCAGTTCGCGGAGCAGGATGACCTCCAGCCGCCGGTCTGGCGGCAGGGTATCTGGGTTGGTGGCTGTAAGGTAGCGACGTGTTGCCGTATCCTGGACCTTAAAATGAAAACTCTCAGGAACCATCTCCGGCAGGACCTCGATGGCTTCTGGTGGTTTATTAGCCTGCAGACCGGCACAACCCGATAATACCAGGGCCACTGTCAGAATGAACATGATATCTTTTAGCGTAGGTCTCATCGTCGGTCTCCGTTTATCTGTTTAGACGCCTGCGACGGAAATTCCTTTGACAGGTACAACAGAATTCACCCGATTTCTTTGTTTTTTGTATCCAGAGAATTCTGTCAAAAAAGACGGAAATCACTGGCAAAAAGAAAATCCTGTAGCTTCTTCCACTGCCTTGCAGATGTTAGATTTCCCCTTGTCTTTTCCATAGGCTACAAGGATTTGGTACTGGTAGCGAACATGATCCAAATGAGTCACTTCGTTGCGAAAGATGTCAAGCTCCT
>JBDRPB010000289.1:0-13913 GCA_043809485.1 Pseudomonadota bacterium
ATGAAGGGTCGCATTTTCATTGACAGTTGCATACTCGTCAAGAGGAACCATTAGGTGCTTCACTTTTATTGATTTCACATTACACCCCCTGCTCTTTATTGAGGACTTCACCGGAAAAGAAAAGTCTTTATTTTCAATATACAGACCTCGTTAAGTGGTCAAGTAGTGGAGTGGTTAAGTAGTTGTTCTCGTTTGTTTTTGTACAGTTTGCATGAAAATTGGACACTCGTTGAATTCAGGAATTTAGGAATTCAGGAATTTAGTAATTGTAATATGAATCTTTTCATTATCTTAATCCCTCAATCCCTAAATTCACAATTCCTCAATTTGGCTCCATATAGCCATTATGATGACGATGGTGTCCAAAAATCGGACCTAGTTCTTAGATCAACTAACGAGGTCTGATATATTTATCGCAGAACAGGATTCCTTTTAAAAGGATCTGTTTTTTTATTGACTTAAATACCACATTGTGGCAGTTTAGGTCAAGCCCTTATTTTATCGGCGTTCAATAAGCATATTTGGAGGCACCCATGGGCAATAAAGAATTCACGCACATCCGCAAAAAACTGAACAAGACGCAGAAGCAAATGGCCCATCTGCTTGGCGCATCTGTTAGGGTTGTGCATAGTTAGTGTCTGAACGAAAACTAGGGATTTTCTCCAAGATCAAGTCGAAGATCCCGGACTTTGAGCAGGGGAAGGCGAAAATTATAACCATAGGAATACATTGAGTATTTCGAGGATTATAATTTGAGCCTGTCGAAGCGAAGCGTAGATCCCGCTCATCGGGGACGCAGAGATTGAGAAAAATAAATATTTAGCTTGCTATTACGTATAAAGGTGCTTAGTATGTACCATCAATTAAGTCCTGCCGTAAATTGGCGGGAGGGTTTCTTTCTGTGGGGATTATCCGTTTTTTAAACGCTATCATCCTTCAGTTTGTAACGTTGAAATTTTTCGAAAGGAGGATGATATTATGACAAATGGAACTGTTAAGTGGTTTAATGACCACAAAGGTTTTGGATTCATCGAACAGGAAGACGGACCGGATGTATTTGTGCATCATAGCGCAATCAATGCGACCGGTTTTAAATCCCTCAGTGAAGGTGCGCGCGTGACCTTTGACATCGAGCAAGGGCAAAAAGGCCCGGCTGCTGCCAATGTGAACGTTGTCTAACCTGCTTTTTAAGGCAATTAAAGGCATCTCCTGTGAAACGGGGGATGCCTTTTTTAATGATCGCTTGCATCAAACCACAATTATGCCGGCTGAGATTCTTTTCCCTGCTATCAGTGATCTTATCGATCCGGCAACCGACCAGAAAGGAAACGCCATGGCAAAATCTCAGTACCAGTTCAAGAAACGTCAGAAAGAATTGGCCAAGAAAAAGAAGAAAGAGGAAAAAAGGCAGCGCAAGCTGGAAAACAAGGCGGTTGAAACCGATGAAACTGAAAAAGACCCGACCCCTTCAACGGAGGACCGGTAAGCATAGGGACCGGCCAGCACCAATTGCCGGAGCTATACAATGGTAATAACTGAACATAAAAAAGGCAGTGCCCAAAAAAAACAGACCGGTTTTCATGAGGGCCAAAAAGTAGCGCTGCTCATCTCCGATCGAACCGAGATGGGATTTATCGCCGTCATCAACGGCACCCACAAGGGCATCCTGTATAAAAACGAAGTGTTTCAGCCGCTGAAAATCGGTCAGGAAATTGACGGGTTTATCAAAAAAGTGCGTGATGATAAAAAAATAGACCTTTGCCTGCAAAAGCCCGGCTACAAAGCCATCAATACCCTGTCCCGAAAAATTATGGACAAATTACAGCAACAGGGTGGGTTTATCGCGGTCACCGATAAAAGCCGGCCGAAAGTTATCGCCGACCTTTTCGGCGTCAGCAAAAAAACATTCAAGAAGACCATCGGCAACCTGTACAAAAAAAGGCTGATTACCCTTGAAAAAGACGGCATCCGGCTGCGAGAAGGTGAAGAAAAGGGGACGGAAGAAAAGAAGGTTCGAAAGGTAAGCAGGAAATACGTACATATAAAATCGGCATGATACCTAATAATAGCACGTTTCTAATAAGTTATGGCATTTGAGAGTAAGTTCTCAATAAGCCCCTGGGATTCAATGGACTTGTTTATCCGGATTAAGCCCAACTGGCGTCATGTTTCAATAAATTCCAGATCGTTAACGCCTTGTCTTACTGCACCCTATAATTCTCCAACACCTCAGCTCCATAATCCAGCCTGACACCGCATATCTTGTGGTTTCTTTTTCCTTGAATCACAAGAGAAATTCGCCTATGCTCCTTACAACAAAAGCAAGTTCTTATCATTATCAATTCAATTAAAATAGGAATAGAAATGACGGTCAGTTTGGTTATTTTATATCTGGTACTACCTGCTTTAATACTTCGCCTATGTTTTCGTTACCCGGCAATAAATAAAATAAGTCCTGTACTATTAAGTTATCTTATTGGAATCATTCTCGGGAATGCCGGTATTTTACCAGAATCTTTTTTATCGGTTCAAACGTCTCTATCAGAAGTAACAGTGGCATTATCGCTTCCCTTACTATTATTTTCAATGAATGTCTGGAAATGGTTCCAAATTGCCGGTAAAGCGATTTTATCAATAGTACTCGCTACGGCTTCTATTATAGCGATATCATTTTTATTATATTTTTATTTCAAAGAACAACGTCAGGATGCCTGGCAATTATCAGGAATGGCAATCGGTGTGTATACAGGAGGAACACCCAATTTAGCAGCTATAAAGACTGCATTAAATATTGACAGTTCAACCTATATCCTTTTCCATACTTACGATACGGTCATAAGTTTTCTCTATATAATGTTTTTAATTTCCGGTGCACAGGCAATTTTTAACCGCTTTTTGCTGCCATATCAACGCACACTGCAAAAAAAAATTGGTGTATTAAAACCGGATTCTGAGGAAGTAGAAGATATTGATGCTTACAAAGAAATTTTCAAAAAAGATGTATTACTTCCTAATGGAGGGGCAGTACTTTTGTCTATTGCAATTGTAGGTGTTTCTGTTTTGCTGGGAGGACTGGTTCCTAAGCATTTTTCTGCAGCTGTAACAATTCTGAGCATTACCTCTTTTGGGATACTGTTTTCCTTTATCCCGAAGATAAGAAATATTAAAAACACTTTTCAAACAGGGATGTATATCATATATATTTTTTGTATTGTTGTTGCTTCTATGACGGATATTGCCCAGATAACACATATAAACTGGCATATAATGGGTTTTGTTGCTATATCCATCGTAGGATCTTTAACTGTTCATGCAATTCTCTGTAAACTCTTTCGCGTTGATACGGATACTTTCTTAATAACTTCCACTTCTGCAATTTGTTCACCTCCTTTTGTGCCGGTCGTTGCAGCGGCTTTAAAAAATAAAACCATTATTCTGTCGGGGTTAACAACTGGGATCATTGGTTATGCCATTGGAAACTATCTTGGAATTACCTTGGCGTATCTTTTCAAATTAATACCCTGAGAAATACAATGAATAACAATAAACTTCCAAAAAACGGACGGTCAAAAGATGACATTATATCTGCACTGAAAGAATACGGTAGTCAGGACCCTGCATATAAGGATGGGCGAACCTGGAGCCTCGTATATTACTTGGGAGAGGAGCATACGTCTCTGTTACAGGATGCCTATAATATGTACTTCTCGGCTAACGGGCTTAACCCGATGGCATTTAAAAGCCTAAAGCGACTTGAATCCGATATTATCCGGATCACTGCTGATTTACTGAATGGCGATGAAAATGTATGCGGCGTAGTAACTTCAGGTGGAACAGAAAGTTGTCTTCTCGCCGTAAAAACTTACCGTGACTATGGCAAAGCAAAGAAAAGAATTAAGAAGCCGCAAATGATCATTCCGGAAACAGCTCATGTTGCCTGGGAAAAAGGTGGTGAATATTTTGGTGTAGAAATTCTCCGGGCTCCCTTAGACAAAGACTATAGAGTCGATGTTCAGGCAGTAAAGAAGATGGTCACTAAAAATACGATAATGATATTGGGTTCCGCTCCTGAATATCCACACGGTATCATCGATCCTATCGAAGAACTTGGACAAATAGCATCAGCTCGGGTTATACCATTCCATGTTGATGCTTGTGTGGGGGGCTATATTTTACCCTTTATCGAAAAATTGGGAACTAAATTAACACCTTGGGATTATCGGGTCCCTGGAGTAACTTCCATTTCCGCTGATACTCATAAATATGGATTTGCTGCAAAAGGCGCATCAACTATTACATACAGGTCAAAAGATATTTTGAAATATCAATTTTTTGTTTATGAAAATTGGCCGGGTGGAATATTTGCTTCTCCAGCGCTACTGGGAACCCGTCCCGGAGGATCCTATGCTGCTGCGTGGGCAGCCCTTCAAATCATTGGTGAAAAAGGGTATCTAAAAATCACAAATACGATTATGGAAACAACGCGAAAATTGATAAACGGAATTAATGCAATTGAAGGACTTCACATTATTGGAAACCCAAAAGCCAGTTTAATCTCCTATCAATCCTTATCACCGGAAATTAATATTTATGCCGTTGGTGATGAAATGGAAAAGCGGGGTTGGCACATTGACCGTCTACAAAAACCGGAAGCTTTGCACGCGATGGTTGTCCCGGGACACGCTGAAGTGGTGGAAACTTATTTGTCTGATTTAGAGGAAGCTGTCGAAATTGTAAAACAACACCCTGAATTGAGTACTCAGGGTGATGCGGCAATGTATGGCATGATCTCAAATGTTCCATTTAGAGGTGTTATTCGTAAACAAGTATTGGATATTTTTACAAATTTATATGGACCAAAAAATGAAATGGTCAGTCTGAAAAATGCTTCAATAACTTCATCTGATAAGAATGATTCGAACATACAAGTTTTATCAAAAAAATTATCAGAAAAGTTATTAAATATTTATGTAAGACATAAACAAACACGGGCAGCAAAGAGAATGAAAAACTGACCTCACTTCGAGATGAAAAAAGATAAAGGAGATAAAGTGCTGATAAACGGCGACGGGGCTAAATAAATAATGAAGAAAAGGGACCAGGTAAATAATACTTCTTGAAGCTTTTGTATGCCCTGTCATCTTTGGTGAAAAACACAACTTGGCTTAAAGGATAATTCTGAAAATCACCTTAAAAATGCTTTGTCTGGCGCGCACATCAAATTTGGCGGTGGATTTAGGGCTTACACTTTCCCTTGTCAACGCTTCACCGGCAATGTTAACATTACCAACGCATGACTCAGGGCTGGTGTGGGTGGATAGTCCTTCATCATAGGACGCTTTCAGGCCCTACTTCTTACCGGTTCTAATCGGCGCACTCAAAAGCAGACCCCATTTTGCCTCACAAGTACAACCCCGAAAGTTGAGTTGTAAGGAATAAAAATGTTCAAGCAAATTAAATCCGAAACCCGTGGTGGTGCCAGCAGACGAAAGCGGTTAACCGAAGAAGATTTAATACGAGGGGATCATATTTATGTGAGACGAGGAGGACTGCTTTATTCTCATCATGGAATATACGCCGGAGAAGGAACTGTTATCCATTTTAAAGGAGAAGATCAGAAAAAACGGGACCCAGCGGTCATAATGACTGAAATAGAAAATTTTCTCAATGGTGGAAAGCTCAGAAGGCGTAATTACAAGGAACGTTTACCGGATTTTGAATCTCTGAGAATTGCGCGAGAGCATCTTTCAAAAAAAGGGTATTCTCTCCGAGTGAACAATTGCGAACATTTTGCCACCTATTGTGCCACCGGAAAAAAGAAAAGTAAGCAAGTCCGAAGGGCAGCGGGTAGTATTTTTACAATTACGCTTGTTGCGACCGGCTCCTTTATCCTAAAAGCGATAACAAGGAAAAAGGAGGGTTAATTTATAATCAAGAAGAACCATATAGGACAAATATCATGAGTATAGCTAAAGATGATTTCGATGATCTCAAATATGCGAAAACTCTACTTGAAAACCCTAGCTTGGCAGCCAGAATTTCTAACCTATTGGGAACCCCTATAGAGAAAGGCTTTGAGCACCTGCCTGCAAAATGGAAAGGCGTTGTCCAAAGGGCCACTGAAAAATCACTTGAAAAAGCGCTTAATTTTGCCATTCAAACAATCAATGATAGAACAAGACCAGCTTCTTTTGACAAGACTCATAAAATTCTCGTGCTTGCAACAGGAGCTGGTGGCGGATCTTTTGGACTTCCAGCATTAACAATCGAACTTCCTTTGACCACAACCATTATGCTCCGCTCCATAGCAGACATAGCACGGAGTGAAGGCGAACAGATTAGATTATTGGAAACAAAAATCGCCTGTTTAGAAGTATTCGCCTTGGGAGGTACGTCAAAGAGCGATGACGGAACAGAAACTGGCTATTTTATCGTTAGAGCTGCCTTAGCTCGAACAATCTCTGATGCGACAAAATATATTGCGGAAAAAGGTTTGGCAAGGGAAGGCGCACCAGCACTCGTTAAATTCGTTGCCACTTTGGCATCTCGATTTGGAATAATTGTGTCCGAGAAAGCTGCTGCCCAAGCTATTCCTCTGATCGGAGCAGCTGGTGGGGCATTGATTAACACGATTTTTATAGATCATTTTCAAAATATGGCGCGGGGTCATTTTATTATACGTAGACTTGAAAGACTCTATGACAAAGATTTGATCAGGCAGGAATATGATAAATTAGATTTATGATATTCAATAGTGCGAGAAATAAGCACAAGCTCTATTTTTTGAATTTAACGTGTATAACGAAATATAACCTCTTATAAATGAGCAATAAAAATTGGATAGTTTATCTGGTTCGATGTTCTGACAACTCTTTATACTGTGGTACCAGCAATGATATTAAAAGTCGGGTAATAGAACACAACTCAGGCAAGGGTGCCAAGTATACAAGATCACGGAGACCGGTTGAGTTGGTTGGCATCAGCGATGAAATGGCAAAAAGCGAAGCCCTTAAACTCGAATACAGAATTAAACGATTGCCGGCAGATGTTAAATTATTTGAATTGACAAATGATAAAGAAAAGGGGACAGGCAAATAATGATTGTTAAAGAAGAGAAAAGGAGAAAATTATGAGTGATGCCTTGGTAATAATTGATATGCAAAACGACTATTTTAGCGGTGGCAATATGGAGCTTTCCGGAATTGACGTAGCCGCGGAAAACACAAAGAAGATTCTCCTCTTTTACCGTAAAACAACCAAACCAGTTTATCACATTCAGCACTTTTCCATCCATGAGGGAGCTACCTTTTTTGTGCCAAACACTATAGGCGTAGAGATCAATGCACTGCTGAATCCTCTGGGGTCTGAAAAGGTTATTAAAAAACATTTCCCAAATAGCTTCCGGGAAACGAATCTGCTCGAAGAGCTGCAATCCGCAAATATCAACCGCCTTACAATCTGCGGCGCGATGAGCCATCTCTGTGTTGATGCAACCACTCGGGCAGCTTTTGATTTGGGCTTTAGGTGTACACTGGTAACCGATGCATGTGCTACACGGGATTTGACATTTGAGGGCACCAAAATTCCAGCGGATTTTGTTCATGGGGCTTTTATGGCAGCCCTATCTCCCGTGTATGCCCGACTCAAGAAAACTGAGGAATTTATAGCTTAAACATAACTGATTTAAAATCGGCAAAAATCAATATCTAATGAAATAAAAGGGCGAGAACATGGGTATCTGGAACTTAGCTACATTACAATTGGAAGAGTTCAGGCCTGCATGAGCAAGGCTGAAATTGGAGAAAACTTGATCATGGTGTGCATGGAAATAGGTCCGGATAAGGAAGATACCGGACATGAACACCCATTTGACCAATGTGGCGTTGTCTTAGCCGGTCAAATGGAGATGTTCATAGGCAACGAACGAAATACACTTACTTCGAATGAGTCCTATTTTATACCTGCCGGTGTGCGCCATGGGTGGAGGACCTTTAACGAACCAGTAAGGCTTCTGGATGTTTCCGGAAAACACTGAAGGAATCTCAATTACGACGTAGTTATTTCAAATTCCGGCGGGTCCATCATATGTTTCTTTACTGAGCAGAGATCCATGGACCGGATAACAGCCTTCCGATACTTTTCGTCAAACCCCTCTGGCAATCTCAAATTGATGGACATTTTTGGATACCTCTTTTTATCTTCGTCCCATTCACATTCCATGCTCAATGACATTCCATCCGGGCGGATATTGCGGCTCTGGCAAAAGCTCAGCGCATAAATACCCGCACATGTCGCAATCGATGCTAAGAACAACTGAAATGGTTCTGGCGCCGATTCATCACCCCCATTCGCTACTGCCTGATCAGTATTGATCGTAAATTCTCCGATCTTTGCATCAATCTTCTTGCCATCAGGAAAGCTCACTTCAACAAGCGATCTTTTCATAACCACATGTCCTTTCTTCCCTTAATTCATTGTCACTGGTCAATATTTTCGCCGATGTTGCATCCCTCTGTATAGCAGCCCCTATTCCCTTAAGAATTCCCGGATGGCTCGATCTCTCTCCCCATTGGGTTGAAAAACAATGGAGTAATGATTGGTGCCGTCCACATCAACACGCCTGACATTGGCGATCTCCCGCACCATCCTTTCCGTCACATCTTCCGGGAGGAGGACGTCATCCCGGGCCAACATCCCTTCTGTAGCTCTCAGGATCAGCACCGGACAAGAGATCTCTCCGTAAAACTGGGATATATCGACCTTGCCCAGATTGATGCGTTCCTCCTCAATATGGACAGGATTGATCCTTGTGCGTACCCCCCCCGAAACCTCTTCTACTTCATACTGGTAATAGGTCTCCAATGCCTGAGACCAATTCTTGAGGAACGGGGCCTCTTTCATAAGGTCCAGATATGCCTCAAATGAGGGCAACACTTTCCCCAAACGGTCCAGGGATGGCTTGATCCCAGCAAACACCTTGACCAGTTGATCTTCTGAAAGTTTCCCTCCTCCATCCACCAAGATGATGCGGTCAACCCGCTCAGGATGTTTGGCTCCAAAGATCAATGATATAAAGGCGCCTAAAGAATGACCCATGAGCACAACCCGCTCCAGCCCTAAATCATCCAAAACGGCTAAGATATCCCGGCTGTGATGTTCCATGGAATAGCCCGTGGAAGGGGCCCCCGAAAGGCCTCTTCCACGGAGGTCCATGGCCAGAACCGTGTGAGACGGGCTCAGTGCGTCGGCAATCACATCCCAGCATCTACTATTGGCCGTGATGCCGTGGATGCACAAGATGGCCTTTTCCTCCCCTTCCCATTGGGCAAGCTGGATTTCTACCCCGTCTCCCATGGCCCTTTTCATTATCGGTTCAGTCATTATACCCCTCCGTGTCTTTACTTAAAGTGATCAGTTCAGGGTTCAAGGTTCAAAGGTTATAGTCTACTGTTACCAAATTTATTCATCCCGACTGAGGCGGGACGTAGATTAGTATTTTTTACGCATTGGGTGAGGCATAACCTTAACCCCTTTTAACGCCTCATCCTTTTATTAACAGTTAGTTAGAGCGCTTCAATGCCGCTTTTGAGCGGGACTCGTAGGACCTAAGACTCGGAGTGAACCGTTCAACACAGGTTTTATCCTAAGGGTGTAAACCGCCTCGCTCACGCCATACTATTTTTTCAACAGCCCTCATTTCCGTCTACCAATGAACTCACGAACCGAGCCCATAACACCCTTTGGGAAGAAGATGACTACCAAAATGAAAAGTATCCCAAAGATGAGGAGCCATCGTTCAAGTATATTATGCAGAAAAGGAACATGAGGGAACAGGCTATTTGCGGCATCCTGGAGGTCGGGCAAGAACGTCTGGGCAATCAGCACAAATGCCGCACCAACAAACCCGCCGTAAAGTGTTCCCATCCCGCCAATGATAACCATAAGAAGCACATCCATCATAATGGTCGTCACACCCAGGCAGGACTCGGGGTTAACGTATCCCACCCATACGGCATATAAACCTCCTGCAACAGTAGCCACCACGCAACCAAAGGTGATTGAAATGCACTGGAAGATGAATGTTTTGTAGCCGAGTGCCTCCGCCCTCTGAACGTTGTCTCGAATCGCCTGCAGAACATGACCCAAAGGGGAATGGGTAAAGCGGAGCATCAGGACAAATAGGCCAAGACAGGACAGAAAAAGAAAATAGTAGGTTACGATCCTCCCTGTAACCTCGAAGCCCATGAAGTCACCCATGCTGAACGATATTGCAAATATTCCGGGCATGCTCACGCTTATTCCATCTTCTCCGCCCGTAAATCCGCTCAGTTTGGTGGCTAAGACAATGGCCAACTCAGCAATGGCTAAAGTAATCATGGCGAAGAAGATGGCCTTGACTCGGAGGGATAGAAAACTAATGAACATGGCCAGTGCCGAAGCGATGATCGTTGCCACGACCATCCCAAAGATGAAATTGAGGTAGGAAGGGTCCCCATACTTTCCCATAACCAGGGCCACGCAATAGGCTCCCAAGCCGAAAAACATCCCGTGTCCGAAGGAGAGAATCCCCGTGTATCCGAGCAGGATATCAAAGCTGGCCACGAGAACACCGAAGATCATGATCTTCACGGCGAGATCGACTGTCTTAAACGATGGGAATAGAAGTGGCACAGAGAGGAAAAGGAGAAGAACTCCGGTATTGATCAAAAAACCGGCGCTCCTGAATCTGCTTTTTCTTTCCTCTAAATGGAAAATCTGAACCGGCGTCTCACCTGCCATACCCTACCTCTTTACTTCCCTACCGGGAAGAGACCCCTGGGCCGCACCAGAAGGATAATGATCATTATGATGATATTGGCGCCAGCCGCGGCCCAGGGCACCAGGTAGGCCACGTAGTTATAGGAGAGCCCCACAATTAAAGCCCCCACTAAGGAACCGGTTACGCTCCCGAGCCCCCCTATGATGACCACAATAAAGGCGAAAAGGAGATAGGTGGAGCCCATGTCCGGGTATACCTGAAGGCTGAATATGGCCATTGCCAGTCCTCCTAAGGCTGCCAACCCTGCGCCGGCAGCAAAGACACCGGTAAAAAGCAGAAAAATATTATGCCCCATGGCCTGGACCATCTCCCGGTTTTCCACGCCGGCCCTGACAATTGTCCCTAATTTGGTCTTCTTGAGGATGAGTTGGATAATACCATACAACGTGAGACCAATTACGATGCAAATTATCCGATATCTGTCAACTATGACATCCATGACATCCCAGTTACCCCGGAATGTCAATGGCACGGTCATTACCTCGTCGTTAGGCCCCCAAAAGACACGAATAAGCTCGACCAGTACAATAGTCGCCCCAAAGGTGATAAGGATCTGAAAAAGATGACTGCCGTACACCCGACGTACGATTATTGTTTCAAGTAATATCCCGATAAGGCCCACCACCACTATGGCGGCAATAATTGCAATAAAAAAAACTGCGAAATTCTGAAAGACCGAATCCGCTTCCACCCAATTCATCAGGACTTTGAAGGTGCTGAAGCCCACATAGGCACCCCAGGCAAACAGGGCCCCGTGGGCAAAGTTCAGGACATCCATCAGACCGAATATAATGCTCACTCCAGAGGCTACCAGGAAAAGGAGCATGCCCATGGCAAGGCCGGCGATGGTCAGAGTGAGATATGTCTTGGCAGGCATACCCATGAGGGGAAAGAGAAAAATGGCAACCGTCCCAAATACGGCTATCCCACGGCCCCATCCTCTGAATGTAGTCTCTGACATTAAAGGTTACCTCTGGTTAATATTCTTCCTCAACCACTCTCCTTGGAAATCCCGAGATAATGGCTTTTTAAATCCTCATCCACAACCAGCTCCTCCATCAACCCGCTGTGGATGACAACTCCGTCGTCGAGGATGTGGAAACGATCTCCCACTGAACTTGCCATATGGAAGTTCTGCTCAACCAGGATCACCACACAGTTTGTCTTTATTTGGTTTATTACTCCTATAACAGATTCAATTATGATAGGCGCCAGACCCTTTGAGGGTTCATCGATGAGGAGAAGTGAGGTATCATTCACAATGGCCCTGGCAATGGAGAGCATCTGTTTTTGCCCGCCGCTGAGATTTCCGGCCTCCCTCTTCCAAAACTTCCTGAGATCGGCAAACATGTCCAAAGTCCTCTCAAGTCTTTGGGCCGTATTCTCGTCATCGTGAAGCATTGCCACACGCATGTTTTCCTCGACCGTAAGACCGGTAAAAATCCCCATGTCTTCCGGGACAAAGCCGATCCCCATACGGGCAATTTCGTAGGGCTTTTTCTTATGAATTTCGCTCCCTTTATAAACGATTTTTCCTTTGGATGAGGGGAGGAGTCCCATAACCGTCCTGATAACAGTACTCTTTCCTGCCCCGTTTCGGCCAATTAGTACCGTCACTGCATCGGCCTTTGCATCAAAAGTGACGCCCTGCAGTATGTGGTGCTGACCAATGAAAGCGTGGACGTCTTCAACCTTTAAAATGGGTTCACTCACTCTTCACGCCTCCACCCAAGTATGCGGCCTGGACCGCCTCGCTTTTATATATCTCTTCAGGCTCGCCATCAGCGATCAGCCTTCCATCCTGCAGGACTGCAATGGTGTCGGAAAGGGACATGATCAGGCCCATCTTATGCTCCACCAGGAGCATAGTCCGATCTCTTGCATCCTTGATTCCCTGTAGAATCTCCAAGATGGCCGGAACCTCCTCCTGAGACATGCCTGCAGTGGGTTCATCTAAGAACAGAATCTCCGGGTCAAGGGAGAGCAGGATGGCAATTTCCAGCTTTCTCTGCTCCCCGTGAGTCAGATTGATGGCCGCTTTTGCCCACTGCTCCTCCAGAAGGACCCTCTTGAGGATGTGATAGGCTTCATCTTCAAGCTCGGAAAAATGCAGATAGTTTCTCCAGAAGTTCAAACCCAGGCCCTTGCGTGCCTGGATTGCAACCCTTACGTTCTCTAAAACACTCAGCAGGGGAAAGATATTAGTGAGCTGAAAGGAACGGCCCATTCCCAGGCGAGTCCTCGCTGCAACCCCAAGTTTAGTAATGTCCTTCCCCTTCAGTAAAACTCTTCCCTCTGATGGCTGGTATTGGCCGGTCATCAGATTAAAAAGGGTAGTCTTGCCTGCCCCGTTCGGACCGATAATGGACTTCAGGAAAAACGAATCGATCCGGAGGTTCACATGGTCTACGGCCACGTGTCCCCCGAAACGGATGGTTAGATCTTTGGTCTCTATGGCGGGGAATGGATGTTTTTTAGTCATGGTTGGAAGATGGGAGCTTCTAAAACCTGCCCCAGAATAGTAGTTGGAATAATTCCTTCAAACGCAGACCCACTCTGACTGACCGTCTGAGTGGGTCTGCGGTAACGATGGCTCCTTTATTTCTTGTTCATGATGGGTGGAGCCGTTTCCTCCATTGACAACTCCTTTACAAGCACGGGAATGGCCCATGCAACGTCAGGCTTCACGTCGAGCTTAAATGCGTACATGGACTGAAGGGCCTGATGGTCCTCCTTCCGGAACTTCATCTTTCCCTTGGGGGTCATGAATTCCATCCCTTCCATGGCTGAGATAAGCTTCTCGGTGTCCGTGCTTCCGGCCTTTTGGATGGCAGTCACTACTGCGCCGGCCGCAGCAAAACCACCGCAGGTAAAGAAATCCGGTGGTTCATTAAAACGTTTATAATGCTCTTTTACTAACCAGTCATTCACTTCGTTTTTCGGGTTTTCATAGTAATAGTAAATGGACCCCTCCATCCCCTTCAGCGGTTTCATCATCTTGAGCTCAGCAAGCACATTTCCTCCGCTGGCGATCTCAATGCCGTATTTATCAAGCCCGGCCGATATCAACTGGGGAATCGGCCCCCCCTTTCCT
>JBDRPB010000290.1:0-5174 GCA_043809485.1 Pseudomonadota bacterium
AATAGTCAATCGCCCAAAGACATAGGCGTATGTATCTGAAGTGGCATATTTTATCTATTTCGATTGCGGAAACTAAAAGTCATGGGAATCTACCCAACATCTCTCGAAAATTTAATTGAGCAATTCACCAGACTTCCCGGAATTGGGCAAAAATCTGCCACACGAATGGCGCTGTTTGTATTGAGGAGCAACAAGGAGCTGGCTGAAGGTATGGCCAAAAGCCTGATAGAGGTGAAAGAAAAGATCAGGTTCTGTTCCATATGCTTTAACCTGACCGATAATGAGTGCTGCTCTGTCTGCCGGGACGAAAGTCGAGCAGATGGTACCATATGCGTTGTAGAAGGCCCTGGGGATCAACTGGCCCTGGAAGAATCCGGGACTTTTAAAGGCAGATACCATGTCCTTCATGGTGTCCTTTCCCCTTTGGATGGAATTGGTCCGGAAGATTTGAAGGTTGGGGCCCTCCTCATTCGGATCGACCGTGAAAGTATCCGGGAGGTAATCCTGGCCACTAATCCCACCACGGAAGGTGAAACGACCGCCTCGTTTTTGGCCAACCTTTTGTCCCAAAAAAACAGAGACTTGAAAATAACCCGAATTGCTCTCGGTGTTCCCATGGGAGGGGACTTAAAATATATGGACCGTATGACCCTTGAGCACGCCTTGAGAAGCCGGATACTGATCTGCTCATGATATCCAAAGCCGTTCTCAGTGAAATATCGGATATTGTTGGCCTCGAACACCTGATTACGGCTGAAAAAACCTTGGTGGATTACGCCACCGATGCCACCAAGCTGGAGTTCATGCCAGATGCGGTGGCCTTTCCTGGAAACAGCCAGCAAGTCTCCCAGATTCTTCAGTTAGCAACTGAAAAAGGTTTTCCTGTTATCCCCAGGGGTGCGGGAAGTGGCATGAGCGGTGGGGCCCTGCCCGTAAAAGGTGGCCTTGTTATGGGCATGAGCCGGTTTGACCGTATCCTCACCATTGATGAGGACAATCTTATCTGTAAGGTGGAGCCGGGTGTTATTACAGGCCGTCTTCAGGAGGCCGTTGAAAAAGTTGGACTCTTTTACCCGCCAGATCCTGCCAGTTTAAACATCTCCACCATCGGGGGCAATGTGGCTGAGTGTGCAGGCGGACTAAGGGCCGTAAAGTACGGCGTGACAAGAGATTATGTTTTGGGGTTGACAGTTACGCTTCCCACGGGGCAGATCATTAAGACCGGTGTGGAGACCATGAAAGGCGTCGCAGGCTATGACTTGACCCGGCTTATCATTGGATCTGAGGGGACCCTTGCGGTCATTACTGCCATCACCCTTCGCCTGATCCCAAAACCTTCGGCCCGAAAGACCATGATTGCTTTTTTCCAGGACGTTCCCTCGGCCGTTAGGACCGTCTCTAACATCATCCGAAACAAGATCATTCCAACCATCCTTGAATTTATGGACAGGCTCTGCCTGGAATGTGTCAGAGAGGAGATGCATCTTACTTTTCCTGCTCAAGCCGGAGCCATGCTCCTGATTGAGGTAGATGGTGAGGATATGCTTGTGGAGCTGGAGGCAGAAAGGGTTCGGGAAGTTTGCGAACGTGGAGGGGCTCTCAAATTTGAAGCTGCGACAGATAAGGAAGAGGCAGACAGGTTATGGGATGCCAGGAGAAACATTTCACCCTCACTCTATAAATTGAGGCCTGACAAAATCAATGAAGATATTGTTGTCCCCAGAAGCAGGATGGCTGAATTGGTCGGTTACCTGGCCGAATTGAGCCAACAGTATGGTCTTCCCATCCCGGCCTTCGGACATGCGGGCGACGGGAATATCCATGTAAATGTCATGCTTGATAAGACCAATGCCGGGGAGCTGGAAAATGCCCATGTGGTGGTAAAGGCATTGTTTAGAAAAGTCATTCAGATGGGAGGAACCATTACAGGAGAACACGGCATTGGCATTACTAAAGCTCCATACCTTGAAATGGAAATCCCCCGGGCCGGACTGGAACTTATGTCCAGGATAAAGCAGGCCTTTGACCCCGGAGGAATTTTGAATCCGGGTAAGATATTTACCAATGTTAGTTGATCGTTGTCTGTAGTCCGTTGCGGAAACAAAAATGAATAGTAAAAACCGAACCTTTCCCGACTATATTGTTTTAGGTGTTAAGGGCTTTTGCATGGGCGCATCTGATGTGGTCCCAGGTGTTTCCGGCGGAACCATGGCCTTTATCCTTGGTATTTACGAAGAATTGATTAATGCCATAAAATCCTTTGACCTGAAGAGTCTTCAATTCCTCGTGACCTTGAAATTCCGGCCTCTGCTTGATCGCATTTCCTGGCAGTTTCTTATGGCAGTGGGTATTGGTATTTTTACGGCAATCTTCACCCTGTCCAGGCTCCTCAGCTGGCTCCTCCAAAACAGGCCTATTTTTATATGGTCGTTTTTTCTGGGGCTGATTCTTGCCTCTGTGCTGAGTGTCAGCCGACGCGTTGAAGCGTGGAGGGTTTTAACATGGTTATGTTTGGTGGGTGGCACCCTGGGCTCGTATTTTCTGGTGGGTCTGGTGCCGGTCGCCACACCCAATGACTATTGGTTTCTTTTTCTTTGTGGGGCTGTTGCCATTTGTGCCATGATTCTCCCGGGAATATCCGGTTCCTATATCCTGGTCCTTTTGGGCAAGTATCAGTATGTGCTTGATGCGGTCAACCACAGGGATTTTCTTGTTCTTGGTTTGGTGGCCGCAGGCGCCTGCGTTGGTATTATCGCATTTTCCCGCATATTAGGGTGGCTATTAAAAAACTACCATGACTTGATGGTGGCCACACTGACCGGACTGATGATCGGCTCGTTGCGCAAGGTATGGCCCTGGAAGGAAACACTGGAGAGTGTGGTAGATTCACACGGCCAGATGGTACCCCTTGTCCAGTCAAATATCCTGCCCGGGCAATGGAACGGCGAGGTTTTGGCTGCCCTCTCTTTAATGGTGGCCGGCCTTCTCGCGGTACTTTTTTTGGACCGATTGGGAAATCGAAACAGATGAAGTTCAAGGTCTCAAAAGGCCTTGATATTTCCCAGACCCAGGAGCTTAAAGAGCACCATCACCGTTGTATCTTTTTCGTCTATTTCTGCGCCAAGCTCTACACCCCAACACTGGCTGTCGTAGCCCAGCCAATAACGGTTAGAAATGTTTTGGTCGAGAAGTATGTCCCTTTTTATTGAAGCGCCTACCGAAAATCCGTAAGCCAGGTTTAGAGCGAACGCAGCGCTTACAGTCTCCTGGATGTCTCTCTCGAATACATAATCTATCTTGAACGTGTCTTTTTTCCCTCCTGACCGTTTAAAGAACAGGTCAAGGGAGACACCTGCCTTGGTTATTTCCTGGTCATAGTAATCCCAGTTCACCTGGCCAAGAAAGTCAATGTTGCCAAGGGGTTGCACTCTCATCGTGGCATTCAGGGGTTCAAAGGGCCTCCTTTTTTCCCCGGGTTCCGTATGGCGCCTTTGCTCTTCAATGTCATAGGCTTGAGTAAGCGTTAAGGTGATCCACTGGTGGTAACTCACTCCCCCCTTTTTGTTCTCAAAGCGGGCGTTTAAGTAATTTGCAAGGGAAAAGGCGATCCTGTTTTTCCGGCCATCGACGTCGATAGGTTCGAACCAGGGGCTCTCAACATCTTCGTCTTGAGGAACACGGTAGGTGTAACTGAGCATAGGGCGGATTTGGTGCTTTAGTCTTTTGGCGCCCAACCAATTAAAGTCATAGACCCGCTCCAGATCGGTCAGAAGCTTGGCGCCAGCCTCATAAGCCCTTTTATATTGATGATCCGCGCTTCCCATGCCCTCATCGAACCACTGCACATTATAGCTATAGCGAAAGGAAGGCTCAAATTCCAGGTAGGGGCCAAACCACAGGGGAAAATTAATCTCGGGAGATACGGACGCTCGATGGCCCTTTAGTCCTTCTTCTCGCCAGACATAATCGTAGTTAGAGTCTAAGTTGAAAAACATGGGAAAATCCATTATCTGTTCTGTGGGCAGGATAAAATTGAGCCCCAGCAGTGGTTGAGGCGTTTCATCTTGCAGGTCCGGAACTGCTGCCTGCTCATAATAGCTCGACCCGGCCTGGAGACTATAATTATCCTGGTCACGACTGAGTCTGAGGTTGGATGTCCTCAAAGGCGAACGTTTTTCCTGAACCGGGCGTCCGAATTCTGTGACCAAATCCGGCCTTGCCGTTAAACCAAAAAGTCCTTCCTGAAATTCCCTAAGGTAATCCTGATCACTTACATAATCCGCATCCAGACGTAACTCAACGCCCAAAGGCAAATTCTGATCCGACTTGCCCAAAAACCAGTACCTGATGTCATTTGTTCGCTGAAAGGGGCTGATCTTAACATCGTCCGGATCACTCAGATCCTTTTCTTTTTTGTCAGAGAGGATATTAAAGAAAAAAGTCCCATCTGAATCCTCGTCCAGGAGATAGCGGAACTCCAGGCCCTGCATATAACCGCGTTTGGCCATATAACGCTGATATAATGTGGCATCCGTTTGGTCAGAGATGGCCCAAAAAAACGGCACCTCCGTATCAGCCCCATTACGTGTGGAATACCCAACCCTGGGAGGCAGGAAACCGCTCTGCCGCTTGTTAGTGGCCGGAAAAATCATATAGGGCATATATAAAATGGGGATTTTGCCAACCCGAAAGGCAGCATGTTTCACGGTTCCGTAGCCTTCTACAGTCACTCTAATCTCTGATCCCGTAATGCTCCAGTCAGGTTTGGTGCCGTCGCATGTGGTCAACTTACAGTTCTTAATGAGGTAGCTGTCCGCCCCTGTTTTTTCTATGACATCGCCGCTGACATAAAAATGGTTCTCACTTAAGAAAAGACGGCCCTTTGTGATCTTACCGGTTTGGTTTTCAAGATCAAATACTCCCTGCTCGCCCGTAAGAATATCTCCGCCGGACTCAAGCCGAAAACCTTCGGATACCTCAGCAATTCCCGTTTTTGTATTGTAAACTGCCTTTTGAGCGTGCAGGGATTGGCCCCCTTTTGTGATGACAACATCACCTTCAGCAACGACGACCCCTTTATCCTTGTACGTGAGGCTCTTAGCCGTAATCTGCCAGGGCGTTTCATCGTCCCCAAGGAGACTATCCGTTGAAAACCTGTCTTTGGAAAAGGAACA
>JBDRPB010000291.1:0-2772 GCA_043809485.1 Pseudomonadota bacterium
ATTCGTAAATCGTCCCTGGTTCCATCGTCATATTTTGATCCTTGTTTGAAGTGGTGGAGCCAGGAGGGACAGGTAAGGAGGTTTATATTATGAACAAAAAGGTATTTCGCCTATCAATATTATGTGTTTTGTCATTTTTTGTCATTTTTTCACCCCTGGACGCTCTGGCAGGTCCAAACGATACGGTCAAGGTCGGCTTGTATTATGACCCTGCAACCCTGAACATGCTCGAGTTTAAAATAGGGATCGATCTACCCGCGGTTCTACATATGCATCAAGCCCTTCAGGCAACAGATGCTTTCACCGGGGAGCGGACTTTCGAAAATTCATTGACCGAATCGGCCCAGGTCATGGAAAACGGCAAAGATATCAGGTTCAAGCTTAGTAAGGGTAATTTTTTTCATACGGGAGATCCTGTTACGGCCCATGATGTCAAATTTACCTATGATCAGTGTGTAGACCCGTCAAATGCAAATATTATGGCCGGGCCTCTGGATGAGATCGAGGAGATCGAGATCATCGATGATTATAACATGATTTTTCGCTTTTATGAACCCTATGCGGCCTGGAGAGAATTGCTATGGATAGGGATCTGTTCGAAGAAGTACTATGATAAAGTGGGAAAGGAAAAATTTCGGAAACATCCTGTGGGAAGCGGACCCTTTCGTTTTGTGAACAGACAAATTGGAGAGTCCGTTACCCTGGAGGCCAATGAGCGTTTTCGTTGGAAAGAGAAGGGAGTGACACAAAAGGTCGATTTCAAGACCTTGAAGTTTATCACCGTTCCTGACCCCATTACCAGGATTGCCATGCTTGAAACAGGTGAGCTTGATTTAATTTCAGATATATTGCCTCATAACGCAAAGCGCCTCGAGCGGAATAAAAACATCAAAGTCAAGAGAGCCACCACTACTCCAAGTCTGTATGCGTTATCCAGCAAACCCGACAACTATCCTATCTTTAAGGAGACTAACTTTACCAGAGCCTTCCATAATGCCATCAACAGGCAGGAGATCGTGGATAAAATTTTCCTGGGGGAAGGCTACCCCATGTACATGTTCGCCAGCAAGTCTGAACTGGGGTATGACCAAAATATAAAGTATGAATTCAACCCGGAACAGGCCAGAAAGCTTGTCAAACAATCAAGCTATAAGCCCGGCACCCCTATAATTTTAACCTACACCAGTGCCGTACCGAACGCCTCTCTTGTGGCCGTAGCCGTACAAAATTATATGAAGGATGTAGGGGTTACCATAAAGCTCCAGCAGCTTGAGGCCGGGGTCCAGGCCACCTATGCTCGAAATAGAGACCCGAAAGAGGGTCACTTGACCCTATATTCCTGGGCAGGAGGCAGAGATCCAAGTACGAGGCTGATATTGACCATACCCAGCAAAAGCGTTTACTGCGCCTGGGCCACTCGGCCAAGCAAGGAGATACTGGATAAGCTGGTTATGGACCAAGCACGAGAACTGGATCCGAAAAAGCGTTTAGCCCTTTTGAATAAGATACATGCCATTTTGACACAAGAACCCGGTGGTCCCATTCTATTCGGCCTGAACCAGATATATGCAATGACAGACAGGATCGAATATACCTGGCTTCCCGGGGAATCATTTCTATTCCTTTTAAACCGCATTAAGATTGTTAAGTGAGATTAGTGTGAAGGGATAGAGTTAAATAGGGCATGGTTTGAAAAACAGACGCAGGCGGCCTCTGATGCTTGACATCAGGCCGCCTGCCAAAATTAGAGGCAAGGAAACACCAGGACCAGGATTAAATCCTAAAGAAAGGGAATAAAATATGAGTTGGGTATCCATAGATAAGGACAGGTGTAACGAATGCGGTATATGCGTGACCAGGTGTGCGCTGGTTTTTCGCGACAATGATGGTGAAATCACGGCCAAGGCAGACGAGAATAATTGTAACCTTTGCGGTCACTGCATTTCTCTTTGTCCAACTGAGGCCATTGTTCATAATCAGATGGATATGGATAATTTCAATGAAATAAAAGAAACGGTTAAATACGACATCGATGATTTCATACAGTTTATTCGAACAAGGAGAAGCCATAGAACTTTCAAAGACAAAGAGATCCCGCGTGAAGATTTGGAGAAGCTGGTTGATCTGTGCCGGTACGCCCCCACAGGAAGCAACAAGCAGACGGTAGAGATTTTAGTTATCCAAGATAAGGAAAAGATCCGAAAATTATCAGACTTCACTGTGGATTTTTTTGAGAACAATCTTGACGAGATTGAACAGGAAGCCCAAAAAATTGAGACTGAAGGGCAGGAGGTTCCTCAAATTACCAAATCCATGCTCAACATGCGGGAGACCCTTAATCGAGTGGTGAAGGCCAGAAAATTCGGGTTCGAAGTCATCTTTCACCAAGCCCCGGCCGTTATGATCTTTCACTCGCCATCTTTAACCAGCACCCCCAAAGACGACTGTGTCATTGCCGCACAGACCGTGGTCATGGCGGCCATGACCATGGGTTTGGGCACATGCTATATTGGATTATTCGAGTTTGCGGCAAACAGGTATGGTCCCATCATAGACGAATTAAACTTGCCTTCAGGCAACAAGGTCTTCAGTGTTCTGATCATGGGCTACCCCAAACTGAAATACCTTCGAACCGTTGACAGAATGCCCATGGAGGCCAGGTGGGAATAGATGATAATTTTACCATAACGATGCGTAAAATCCATTAGACTGTCATTGCAGATATGCTTGAGAAAGTTGCTTTTACTGGACCGATGCTGGATGCTGGTTGCT
>JBDRPB010000292.1:0-7890 GCA_043809485.1 Pseudomonadota bacterium
GATAGGGTCCCATATTAAGAACCCAATTCTCGAAATCCTGTGGACCGCCAGCCATGGCACTAAACAAACATTTGCTTGTGTCTCTCAATAAACTTGGCAGTACCCATAAAACAAAAAAACAAGGTAAAAGTCCATAAGCCAAGGTACAATTATAAACACGTTTATCCTTGATATTGTTGTATTTTATACTATAATGGTTTTGACTATTTGAAGTCCAGCACTACCCTGACACGGTAGGGGTCAAGGGTTCAAATCCCTTCGTGCCTACCAGTAAGATTAAGGGACTGTGGCATTTGTCATAATCCCTTTTTTACTTTTGGTAGCCTATTTTTTTACTTGCATTTTCTTATGTTATTGGTTACAAACACAAGACTTTTTGGATATGGTCAGTTTAGCTGGGGGGCTTTATAGGTTCGATACCTTTTAATTTCAGAAATCGTCAAATAGCTGAGTAGGAAAATTATGGTCATTAATCCAGTCCCGTCTTGGCGGGATTACGATCGTTAAAACATCAAGTGTCCAATTTTCTTGAAATTAGAGGATATACCTATATTTACAACCACTTAACCCCTCAACCCCTCAACCACTTAACGATATATATAGCAGGAAAAACCGATAGAGTTTTTTTAATAAATTGGATTTTTAAGGGAAAATATTATAAGGCATCTGAGTAGGCTAAGCGCTGCTCCTGATGCCTTGTTTACATTAGGTAGAAATAATGCGAACTCTTTCCATTAATTTAAAGGCCCAGCCACCAAAAGAAATAGAGACTGAATCCTTATCCGCCCTGGAGGCCCTGAAGCATTTGGAGTTGAAAGGGGTTGAAAGAGCAGTGGCAGTGAAGATTAATGGGGAGATTCGTGATCTTTCAAGCCCCATAGAGTCTCAATCGGAACTGGAGCCGATTTACCTGGATTCAGAGGAAAGCCTCGAAATTCTCAGGCACAGTACGTCCCACGTGATGGCCATGGCGGTTAGGGAACTCTTCCCGGGCGTTAAGGTGACCATTGGCCCGGCCATCAAAGACGGATTTTACTATGACTTTGATTATGAACGTCCTTTTAAAGAGGACGATCTGTCTGGGATTGAAGAAAAGATGAAAGAGATCATTGAGGCAAATCTCCCTTTTGTCCGGAAAGAAATGAGTAGTAAGGAGGCAATTGATTTTTTCAAAAGCAATGGCGAAGATTATAAGGTGGAGTTAATCAGTGATTTAGATGCTGAAAAGGTGTCTCTTTATACACAAGGAAGCTTCACGGATCTGTGCCGGGGACCCCATGTCCCATCCACCGGGGTGATCAAGGCCTTTCATCTGAACAAGGTGGCCGGCGCTTACTGGCGGGGCGATGAAAAAAGGACCATGCTTAGCCGGATTTATGGTCTTGCTTTTGCTGATAAAAAAACATTAAAGAGTTATATCCAGAAATTGAAGGAGGTTGAGAAACGAGACCACCGGCGATTAATCAAGGACCTGGATCTCATAAGTTTCCATGATGAAGGGGGGGCAGGGCTTGCCTACTGGCACCCTAAAGGCGGGCAGATCAGAGTTCTCATTGAGGATTACTGGAGAAAAAGACACTATGAAGGCGGTTATGACATTGTCTTTACTCCGCATATAGGTCGCGCTCAGCTTTGGCAGACATCGGGACACCTTGATTTCTATAAGGACGGAATGTATTCGCCCATGGATGTGGATGGCCAGGACTATTACATAAAGCCCATGAATTGTCCTTTTCATATCATGATTTATAAATCAGGATTGCGATCCTATCGTGAATTACCCCTTCGGTGGGCTGAGTTGGGCACTGTGTATAGATATGAGAGAAGTGGTACATTACACGGCCTTATGAGGGTCAGGGGTTTTACACAGGATGATGCCCATGTTTTCTGTACCCCTGATCAAGTAGAGGATGAAATCCTGCGAGTATTGGAATTCAGCCTCGATCTTTTGAGTGGTTTCGGTTTTGATGATGTGAAGATCGACTTGAGCGTCAGGGATCCCAAGAAACCTGAAAAGTACGCCGGTGCCGACGAGATGTGGCGCCAGGCCGAGATATCGCTGGTCAAGGCAATAAAGGCAAAAGACCTAAACTACGAAAAGATGGAAGGGGAGGCCGTATTCTACGGACCTAAGATTGATATAAAGATAAAAGACGCCTTGGGGCGGGAATGGCAGTGCACGACTATTCAGTTCGATTTTAATCTGCCTGAACGTTTTGATATGAACTTTATAGGTGAGGACGGAAAAGAACACCGTCCCTATATGATACACAGGGCCTTGTTAGGGAGCCTGGAGCGTTTTTTTGGCATACTTGTGGAGCATTATGCGGGGGCTTTCCCCACCTGGTTAGCACCGGTTCAGGCTATGATTCTTACAGTGACGGACAGAAACATTCCCTATGCCGAAGAACTGCTGAAAACACTGTCAGATGCCGGGGTGAGAGCCAAGGCTGATTTCAGAAATGAGAAATTGGGTCTTAAGGTCAGAGAGGCCCAGTTACAGAAGATACCTTATATGGTGATCGTGGGGGACAAAGAATGCGAGGAAGAGGGGGTAACCCCCAGGCTGAGGAGTGGTCAAAACCTTCCTTTAATGACTGCAAAGGAACTTATTGACTTGATTTCAGAGGAATGTAGAAAGAGGAGGTAATAGCGATAGGAAAGAAATCTGATGACACCAATATAAATAAATGGATCCGTGCAAGTACGGTAAGGCTGATTTCTGCTGAAGGTGAACAGCTTGGCATCGTGATCATCAAAGAGGCCCTGAGGATAGCACAAGATGCGGGCCTGGATCTTGTAGAGGTTTCACCAAATTCGGACCCCCCTGTTTGCCGAATAATGGATTATGGCAAGTTCAAGTACCAGGCAGCCAAGAAAACGCAGGATGGACGTAAAAAAGGCCGGTCCGTTCAGATGAAAGAGATGAAGTTCAGACCTCACACAGACGATCATGATTTAGGTTTCAAGGTTAGAAATATTAAAAAATTCCTGGCCAAAAAAGATCGGGTGAAGGTCACCGTTTTTTTTCGGGGTCGGGAGATGGCATATATGAATGCAGGCTACGAACTCCTGAAAAAAGTAGAAGAAGCAGTCATGGAAGAAGGGACGGTGGAGGAGCAGCCCAAACAGGAGGCCAGGAATAGAATTGCCATGGTTATAGTCCCAAAATAAGGGCTCCTGAAGGGAATTTTGTATGCACATTCAAGCCCCCTTAGAATAAATCGCACCTGGTCCTCCAGAGGAGGAGTTGGTGGGGGCTTGTTGGGTTATTGTGAGACATTTTTATGCGTGGAGGTTAAAAAATGCCAAAGATAAAGACAAACCGTGGTGCGGCTAAGCGGTTTAAAACTACGGGCTCTGGTAAGATTGTAAGGCACAAGGCCTTTGCGAACCATATCCTTACGAAAAAAAGCACCAAGAGGAAAAGGAATCTCAGGAAATCAACGCTGGTTCATTCTGCGAACCTGAAGCATATAAGAAAACTGATTCCTTATGGTTAAGAGAGAAGGGTTTTGGATTGACTATTGATTATTGACTATTGATTATTGGTAACTTCTCAATAAGTTCGGGAACACTGAATCCTTCCCCCTTTTGCAAAGGGGGATTGAGGGGGATTTTCCTAATACAGCCCGGAGTTATTGAGAAGTTATCTACCTAACAATTGTCAATGAAAAAACACAAGAGGTTTTAAGATGCCAAGAGTAAAGAGAGGATTTAAAGCAAGGAGAAGAAGAAAAGAGGTACTGAAGGCCGCCAAGGGGTCCAGGGGTGGTCGGAGCAGGCAATTCAGGACCGCAAGCGTAACTGTGGACAGAGCTGGTATGTATGCTTACCGGGATCGGAGGAATCGGAAAAGGGAATTTCGCAGTCTCTGGATTGTTCGGATCAATGCTGCT
Organism: Pseudomonadota bacterium; assembly: GCA_043809485.1. Classification (GTDB taxonomy): domain Bacteria; phylum Desulfobacterota; class DSM-4660; order Desulfatiglandales; family Desulfatiglandaceae; genus 4484-190-2. The sequence goes on from JBDRPB010000292.1 coordinate 3,900, forward strand.
GCCAGGGAAAATGGCCTGTCATACAGCAGGCTCATCAGCGGCCTTCAAAACGCAGGTGTCAGCCTGGACAGAAAGGTACTCGCAGATATAGCTGTCAGGGATCCGGATGCCTTTTCTCAGTTGGCCAGTTTGGCTCAGGCATAGGGTATTTATTTTACTCAGTAGACAAGTTGGGCCATGAAAAAGAAACTCCTTGAATTGGAAAAAAACGCTCTCAAGGCGCTGGAAATTGCCGATGATCCCTCTGAGCTTGAGAAGATCAGAGTGATATATCTTGGTAAAAAGGGCCAGCTCACCTCGATCATGAAGAACGTTGGCGGGCTGCCAAAAAGTGAACGACCTGAAGCCGGCAAACTGGCCAACATTATCAAAAGCAATATTTCCAAGGGCTTTGAAGAAGCGCGGGACAGGATCTTAACCGGAAAGGCAGACCAGGCCGCTTTTCTGGATGTTACCCTGCCCGGTAGAGAACCACTTCGGGGGCATCTTCATCCCATTACTCTGGTTATCAAAGAGATGTGCCAGATTTTTGCCAGGATGGGATTTACGGTGGTAAAGGGACCCAACGTGGAGCTGGATTATTACAATTTTGAGGCCCTCAATTTTCCCAAGGATCATCCTGCAAGGGACATGCAGGACACGCTTTACGTCTCCGAGAATGTAGTGTTAAGAACGCACACCTCGAACATGCAAGTGAGGATTATGGAGGCCCAAAAACCTCCAATCAGTGTAATAGCACCGGGAAAGGTTTACAGGAGAGATTCAGACGTTTCTCATACTCCCATGTTCCATCAGTTAGAGGGCTTCCTGGTGGATAAAGGCGTCAGTTTTGGTGATCTGAAGGGGACGTTAACAAGTTTTGCGCACCAGATGTTTGGTCGCGGGACCGCTCTGAGATTCAGGCCGAGCTTCTTTCCTTTCACTGAACCCAGTGCCGAAGTAGATATACAGTGCGTTATCTGCGGGGGAAAGGGTTGTCGGACCTGCTCCCACACCGGCTGGTTGGAGATTTTAGGCTCCGGGATGATAGACCCTGAAGTCTTCCGTTTTGTAGGGTATGATCCTGAAGTTTACTCAGGCTTTGCCTTTGGTATGGGCTTTGAGAGAATCGCAATGCTCAAGTATGGAATAGATGATATCCAGCTATTCTTTAGAAATGATATGCGTTTTTTAAGACAGTTTTAAATGACATAACGTATAATCGAAGACTCCATCATCTGCATCAATTACTTTGGCCTTAATTCCTGAGTCGTTAGGACAATCAGCAATAAAATGAAAATAAGCCTGAACTGGTTAAAAGATTATGTAGACATAGAGATGTCACCCGATGAGCTTGGCCATCTTCTGACCATGAATGGGTTGGAAGTGGAAGGCATTGAGGCCGTTGGACAATCCCTTGATGATATCGTGGTGGCAAAGATACGGGCTGTAAAACCTCTTTCAGGGGCGGATAACTTGTTCATTTGCCAGGTAGATACTGGTCGCGATACGGTGCAGACTGTCTGTGGTGCCCCTAATGTAAAGGAAGGGGCTTTAGCTCCATTTGCCCTGCCCGGTGTGAAGCTGCCGGACGGCACAGTGATCAAAGAAGGCCGAATCCGGGGAGAGATATCGACAGGCATGCTCCTGGCAGAAGATGAAATGGGCCTGACCGATGATCACACGGGCATCATGATTCTTGCCCGTGATTTTAGGCCAGGGACACCATTACCTTCTTTGCTTCCCCTTTCGGACCGGGTATTTGACGTGGACATCACACCCAATCGTCCTGACTGTGCCTGCATTCTGGGAATCGCTCGAGAGATTGGGGCGGCCACAGGGAAAAGACTCAAGCGGCCAAAGATAGAAATGGTTGAGGCCGGGCCTCCCATTGAGGACCTTACAAGTGTTACGATTATAGATCCTGAGGGTTGCCCCCGCTATGCCGCGGGCATGATCCAACGCGTTAACCTTGGCCCCTCGCCATTTTGGATGAGATATAGGCTGTATCTCTCCGGTATAAGAAGCATTAACAACCTCGTGGATGTTACAAACTATGTGATGATGGAAATGGGCCAACCTTTACACGCCTTTGATTACAACCGGTTGAAGGAGAACAGGATAGTTGTAAGGAGGGCACAGGAAGGAGAAGTTTTCACCACACTTGATGGAGTAACGCACACGCTTAACAGCGAAAACCTTATGATTTGTGATGGAGAGCGGCCTGTGGCCCTGGCGGGAATCATGGGTGGGCTTAATTCGGAGATTTTTGCGGGAACCGAGAATGTCCTTGTCGAAAGCGCTTTTTTTGATCCCGTGACCATTCGAAGGGGCTCAAAACGTCTTGGGTTGTCCACAGAGGCCTCTTATCGTTTTGAAAGGGGGGCTGATATTGGGGGAGCCGTCACTGCTCTGAAGCGAGCCATTTCGCTAATTTCTCACCTGGCAGGGGGGAGGATTTCAAAGGGCTTCATAGACAATTACCCAAAGACCTACACACCTCCGATTATTGATCTCAGGGTGGACAGGACGAACCTTCTTTTGAGTACGAGCCTCTCACGGGGCGATATCAGCGGGTATCTAAAAGCCCTGGAGATGGAAGTCCAGGATATCAATGAGAATGAACTGAAGGTCAAACCTCCATCTTTTAGAGTGGATATTGGCCGGGAAGTGGACCTTATGGAAGAAGTGGCAAGGTTGAGTGGGTATGATAACATTCCTGTCACTTATCCATTCATCAGGCCTTGTGAAAAAGGAGAGATACCCGAGCTCCTGGTCCGTGACCAATTAGGGTCAATCATGGTGGGGCTGGGTTTCACTGAAATCATCACTTACAGTTTTACCTCTCCTGATTCTGCTGATAAACTTGGGGTAGAGGAGGGAAGCCCCTTAAGGTCATTTGTCAAGCTTTTAAATCCGCTTACGGTTGATCAGTCTGTGATGCGTACATCCTTAGTCCCTGGGCTTCTTGCAACAGTAAAGACCAATATCCTTCATGATGAAAAAAACCTGAAGCTTTTCGAGTGGGGAAAGATATTTATCCGCAAGGAGGGTAGGGACCTGCCGTTTGAACAGAACTATTTGGCGGCATTGATGACCGGATTATATTGTCAAAAAACCTGGAATAGTGACGAAAGGCATGTGGATTTTTATGACATTAAGGGCGCACTTGAGGCCCTGTTAAAAGACATTGGTCTCCACGGATCAGTTTTTCAAAAGGAGACAGGAATCTCACGCTATGATCCAGGGGTGTGTTCAAGCATCTTCTGTTCCGGTTCTCTCATAGGGCATGTGGGCCGGGTTTCTCCCGGAGTAATGGCAGATTATGACCTGCCAGAAGTGGACGCTTATCTTTTTGAGATGGATATTGAAGCCCTTTTAAAAAACATTTCGGGGAAAAAAGAATTTAGCCCGTTCGCTAAATTTCCGGCTGTTTACAGGGACATTTCTATCATTGTACAGCGCCAACTGGAAAGTGCTCGAATTGGGGAGATCATAAAACAGGAGGGTGGAGAACTGGTTGAATCCGTCCAGATTTTTGATGTCTACGAAGGCAAAGGCATAGATCCTACTGAAAAGGCAATAGCCTTCAGGATCTGTTATAGATCGAAACATGGAACACTTGACGGGGGAGAGATGAACCGGTTGCACGAGTCCGTTATTGACAAGATAAGGCAGGAGACAGGAGGCAGGTTAAGGGGGGGCTGAGATAATGGTCCAGATTCCTGATGATAAGAGGTATTTTCGAATCGGTGAAGCCAGTCGTATTATAGGGGTTGAGCCCTATGTGTTGAGATACTGGGAAAGTGAATTTCCACAGGTTAGACCGGAAAGGGCAGATTCAAACCAGAGGACATACCAGAGACAGGATCTGGAGAATCTCCTCACAGTAAAAAAACTGCTTTACGAAGAGAAAATGACTATTGAGGGAGCCAAGCGACGTCTGAGACAAGAAAAAGGCAATAAGATAAGTGTTGACAGTGCATTCCTCGATGATATTAAAACCGAACTA
>JBDRPB010000293.1:0-8388 GCA_043809485.1 Pseudomonadota bacterium
CAAAGAGCGGATCCTTCGTTACATCGACGAGGTAAATCAAATGCCTGTGGTTTTCAAATGGAAATACAAAATGGATCAAGTCGTTGTTGCGCATACAACACTAGCCTGATTGCTATGATAATTAGGAATCGATAATCTAGAGAGCTTTTTCCACCCCTTCCATACAACAATAAGAGAATCACGTCATACATACGGGAGTGAAAAAAGAGGGTCCTCAAGAATGCCTCTTGGTGGTTCAAGGGCATAGACTGATGGCTCCAAGGGGCAGGCTTTAGACCCTTCCCAAAATGCCAACAAAAAATTGAAGTTCATCGCCATTTGGGGAAACTCATGTCTTCCGACGGCGCCTCAGTAAAACAGCGGCAGGCACAAAAACGCTATTTTTCAATTACCGGCATTAGGTTGATCGCAACCACCTTCAAGGTATGCTTTCCAGACCTCCGGGATCTTAGTTTTCAGCCAATCTTCTCTTCAGTTGGAAGAATATTGGCGAAATCTGATTTTCCCCGGATGAGGGGTCTGGAAAAACCGAGCTTTATGGCTTTTTCCCCTGGGGCAATTTCGGAGCCACAATTTTACATCCAAGGCTTCGAGCTACCCTTAAAAAGTGCCTTATTCCATCGGTTCGATTACACTTGGAGCAACGTTTTTTACAGTTCGAAATTTCCTTCATCCATTTGATCTCTTCAGCACTCGGAGCGGGAACTGATTTCTTCTCCGGTTTTCTCTTCTCCTGGATTTTCCGATACCCTTCCTGTATGCTCATTTGTCCGCTTTTAACGGCTTGTTTAGTCTTTTCATCAGCGTGATCAAGAATGGTGCGCACTTTCTCAACCTTGCGGGGAGAGGTTCCGATCTTTTGGGCTGTTAACTGCGAAGATTTCCCGAAGTTAGCGTCAGTTGACGCTAACTTTGTGAGCCTCCCTCTCTTCTTCCGTTCGTCTACCCGCTCCACAACCTGCGTAATTTCAGCATCGGTAAGATTTCTGCGGTCTCTTTGATTGTGGAGGGCATAGTCCAGGGCCTCATCTTCATTCTTGAAGCTGCGCTTGACTACTGGAATTTCCTGAAGATTGGCTTTCCGGGCTGCCCGAAGTCGCATATGTCCATCTACCACAACTCCCTCTTCTTCCCAGATAACAATGGGGGTGGATTCATCATAACCATTATCCCCCATGTGTTTTTGGATGGCCTGTACGATCTCCTCTTTGATGGGAAAGAGACCTTCAAACGGCACCCGTGTTTTGACGTCAGCAATTTTCATCCTTTCCATTTTTTTGCTCCTCCTTTCAGTTTAAAAAGACTCTAAAATCATTCCAAGCTCCCTCCCACACCATTTAATGCCTGGTAATCCACTGACACTTGCTTGCCAGTATCCGGGCGGCACTTCGCTGCCTGTTCTTTTAATTCCTACAACGGTTTTCAGCACAAATTTGCCATTGCAAAGATAGTGTCCGACCCCTTGGATTAGACCCTTTTCCCTATTTTCGAAGGAATCACGTCATACATACGGGAGTGAAAAAAGAGGGTCTTCAAAGGTAGCTCTTGGTGGCTGAAGGGCCTGAGTTGATTACTCCAAGGGGCATCCTAGAAACCTTCCAAAATTGGGAATCTTAAAATTGAAGATAGCCATCAAAGGTCCTGCGGACGAGCTCTGCTACCAGCGATAGGAGGATAGCCGTTGCTCTTCAGTGAGAGCCTTCTGGTTCCTTCCTTGGAAATTGACTTATTCAACAAAAGAAATGTCGCAGAAGTTTGAAGTTCCCTGACCTCATGGAATCCAGAGCCATTCTCGATGCCATTCTTTACAGGAGGCAGTTAACCAAAGATTCCCCGGAGTGGTTCTGACGCCCCTCTGTTATTTAAGAATGTTTAAAACCTTTATCAAGGCTCATCCTTCGACCGGAGGTTGCGATACTGTTTCCTAATCCGGGATGCTTACCTTGCCGCTTTATTGGGCCATGAATTGATCCTACCCAATCAATCAATCAGTTCCTCTATGGCGTTCAACGCCTGACTGGCATTCCCGTAGCGCTTCTGAATCGTTTGTCTCCCCTTTGGAATAACTTTAAAAAGATCCCTCGGATAAGGCCCCAGGTTCCAATTTAGGCAATAAAAGATTTCGCAAACCGAAACGATATCCTCTTGGACCTTCCTTTTCGTAAAGGGCACCTCTACCTCGAAGTCGATGACCTTCACCTTTCCATCTTCAGAGAAGATAATGTTGTCTATATTTAAGTCCCCCAGGCATTCTCCTTTTTCGTGGCAAGAAGCCAGGATGCGAAATAGCTCATGGGCTACCTTGAGAGCCTTGAACACGGGGAAAGGTCTCCTTCTGCTGAGAATCGCCAGGTCTTTGCCGATGACTAACTCCAGGACCAGGTAATGGCATTTATGCTTATCCCAGTAGCCTGCATGGTAATAGTTCAGGATTCCCCTCACCCCTTTCAGGCGCTCAAGTTTGGCGGAAAACCGGGCAACATGAGAGAAGTCATAGAAAAGAAAGAAGAGTTTGATGACCCGCTCGCTGCCCGAATACTTATCCTGAACCCTGTAGACTTCACTTTCACAGCTTTTTCCCAGGAATTCCTTTAGCTTATAGTTTCCAATCATTTCCCCTCTTTTTAGGTTGAAAGAGGCTATCGTATCCATATGGAATCACCCCGATCTTGTTTTTCTGCTTTTCCATGGAATTGCGGGCGCTTTTCATCCATCTATTCTAAATATTGGGGATTCTTTCGACTTCGGACGCCTTTGAAAGAAAGAGAGAGGGCTACGGCTGCAAAGGCCTGGCGTTATTGTCTACTGCGATCACGGATTCAAGGTGCATCCTGGGGATATACACAGAGTCCTTGCGCCTTATCGTTACCCTGAGGATGTCGTTGTAAAGCTTTTCGTATCCCCCGGTTGCCTTTTCCCCTAGTTTGGGAGCAGGAATTTCAGCCTGATCCAAATAAGAGTTGTTGTTGATCACGGTATCAAAGGAAAGCTCATCTCCAGGGCGCAGCAGCATCGTAAAAGCTCTCCAGGTCCCGTTGTTTCTCGGGGTATCAATGTGCCAGTAGGCTTTTTTAAACCCTTCGGGAACGTGTCCCCCATTTAAAAATATAGAAAAAGTGGATTCGGTGTTTTCATTGCTCCAAATCCCCTTTCCCTTGACGGCTTTCTGGCAGCGGATTTCGGTGTACCTTTGATCGTTATGGAAAAAGATGAAAACGCTGATTTTGTCTGCTTCCTTCAGCGCCTGAATATGCTCCCTTTCCATTTTGTCTGCGGTTTCCATTCGTCTCCCCCTAATAGATTATTTCAAAATCTCGTTCCCATTTAAAACCGTGCTCCTGCAATCCGAGAATAAGCCCTTCCACATACCGACGTTCCACTGCCAGAGAAAGGCCAAGATACATGGTGTCTTCACTTACGTTTTCCCTCAGCCAATCTCCGCATTCCGGTGTCAGCGGGGTGATCAGGTAAACACTAGCCATTGTTTTATCTCCTTTCGGCCTGTAGTTTTTCCATAATTCATTTCCCACTTTTTCCAGGTTTCTTCGGGAAGGTCTTTTCAGCGGAATTAGGCGAATAATAGACTTTCTGACCATTCAATAAGATCCGAAAGCATCATTCCCTTCTCTCATGGGTTTACTCGAAGTTCCTGCCTGGCCCAACCGCAAAGCGTTAAAATCTTCTTTAAACCAAGCTTTACCGCAATGAACTGATTCTCATTCAATCGCCTGTCCTCCAGAATCAGATTGCAGGTTTTTTCAATCTCCCCTAGCAAAGATGACACCTTCTCTTCCATCCCGTCCTCCTTTTAAGATCATCCGTCTCCTCTCCTGTTTTAGGAGAGATAACCTTATAAATCTTCTCTGCCTTGACCATTGTGTTCCGCCTCTCTACAGATTAATTTCTTCTGGGCAATCAGCTGGATGCATACGGACGGCTTTTAAGGTTTTCTCCAGCATGGTTTCCATTTCCTGCCTGGTGCCGATCAGCATGATGGGGGGCATATCGCCCATTTGGCGGGAGTAGAAACTGATTCTGGTCTCTGTCTCGGTACCTTCCAGGTTTGCAGCGGTGCGGACTAAGCAGCGGGCGGCCTTGAACCATCCATTTCTGCCTCTGGCTTCCATCGTTATTCTCCTTCGCTCTTCAAGTTTTAGTGGGAATCCCTTTACCTTCTTGCACTTCGGGCACCACTTCATCAGCGTTCTCTCTCACCTCGTTTTCTTTCTCCATCTCACTAAAGTAATGCTCCGCAGCCGCAGGGTTTATAAACGCATCCCATGGGGATGCATCGATTGCTTCAAACGTCTCTTCAGATGGAGCATTCTTCTTAAAATCCCACTTCCTTATTCTCTTTACTGGGTCGCACCCCTCCACATCTGAGTCAACAATCAGAACCTCGGCAGGCACATTTGAATAAATGTCCTGCACTAAACCCCCCGACATCGTTACAACAAGCTTCACATCGCCCACTCTAATCACCCCTTTCTACCCTTCAAGGATCTTTTCCATCTGTTCGGTATGCTTACACCTTCTTCCCTTTCTGTCATGGATCCATGCCTTGCAGGAGCAAGCTAAAATCCATTCTCCTTTATACTTCTTCACCGTCACCTCGTGATCATTCCCGTCGATCAGAATACAGAATGGAAATTTGCGCAGAAAGGCCAGCTTCAAATCGCGGACCGTCAACTCTTCATCACCCTTTCCAAACAGCGACGCTGCATAACTTCTCAGTTCCCTTATGCGCATCCCCTTCCGCATCCTCGTCTCGTAAAAAACATCAGGCTCTGTGTAATACGGAAGATCACAAACCTCTTGCCACATCGTCATCACCTCCTATCCAAGCTCGCTTTCATCACAAGGCTCGTAGGCATCAGAAAGAATTAGAAAAGCCTCCAGCCCCTTCTCCTGTCTGATCTTATTCGCGTGCTCCATGCAGTTCCTGCAAATCGGCTGTCTGGCTCCGTTCCCGTCCTTCACGGAAGGAACCCTCACCGGATTGAACGTAAACATCTTGCCACAGGTCCAACAGCTTCCAGTCGCAAACACATAGCCCATCATCGTCACCTCCCCATCTCGGCATCGCAGTCTCCGAACCCTTCATTGAACGTTACCTCTCCAGTGTGACTCGCAACTTCACCGGGCTTCAGCCCACAACTGCACTCCCCTTTTTCAATAAAGATAGCCTCCTTGTCCACGTTCTTTTTCCAATTATCAAAGCCTTTCTCCGTATGCACGTGATGCTGCCCCAGATACCCCATCACAGCGTTCTGCACGTGATAGACGCTGTCCTTATCAATCGTCACGTAGAAATTCATTTTGATCATTGCCCTTCCTCCTCTCCCGCTTCCAACCACGCCCATCTTAAAGATCTCCCATTTCTTTCAGGCTCGAATACTTCCCATCGCCAATTACAACGTGGTCTAAAACTTCGATATTGAAAATTTTACAGGCCGCCGATACCTTATTGGTCATTGCCTTATCCTCCACGCTTGGAGTTGGATCTCCAGACGGATGGTTATGCACCAAAATCAGCCTCTCTGCTCCAACAAGCAGGGCGGTTCTCACAACAGACTTAACGTCAACCACCGCAGCCATCGACCCACCAATCGCAACCAACTCAAAACAAACCATCCCATTACGAGCGGTCATATAGAGACCATAGAAATTCTCTCGGGTTTCCCCTCTCACCTTTTGGGAAAAGAACTCATAAACTCCTAAAGGATTGCTTATCGTTTCACTCACCACGCCGCTTGCTTTATATCTCACCACCGCCTCTCTCACTCTTATCATCGCTCCCCCTCTATTTATTAATCGCCTTGGCGCAGACTTGGGAAATCGGCTTGTGCTCAAAATACAGGTCCCGCTCAATCCCTAAACCGAACGGTCCCTTCACGCTTTCAAGCTCAGTCAGGCTGAAGTATCCCCACTCGTCGCAGTGGTCACCAAAGATGGAAACATATCCAAAAAATTCCCTCTCTTCAGGAAAATACTCCGTCGCCCACCAATCTCCGCTTCCGCTGGGGTTGAAAAAATGGGCAACCACGATCGGGTCCTCAACCTCCTCCTGCCGGCCTATCTTTTTAAATAAATTTTCAACCTCCTTCGTCATCAGCTTCATCCTCACTCCTTTCCAGAATACAGAGTGGAAAATACTCTGCATTCAGCTCGCCTGGATCATCAACGCCTTCGAATTCAAGATAGCTTCTCTGCGCATCCTGGCTCAGGTCATCAAAATAAATTTCAAACGAACTCATACGATCACCTTCCCTCCGGCCTCCGTGCAATCCCCATATCTTCTGCAATCATTTCCAGGTCAATCTAAAAACTCCCAAATTAGACGTATCAAACCCTTTCTCCTCCAGGTAATCCCTATGCACTGACGTGATTGGAAAAAACCCATCAACAGGCTTAACAATGCTCATTCTCTTTCACCTCCTTTCCCTTGTTGCGATAAGGCTATATGCCACACATCGAGCAAGATCTATAAAGTTCCACGTCCTGCCCTCCACCTTCCAGCCCACCTTCCTTAACTCTCGAGCCCTGGCGTTTCTGACCTTCATGGCATCGGGATACCTGTCATCAGAGTAAATCTCCTCTATTACTTCATGCTTTTTGATAAAATCTTCGGGATACACGTTCATCTCTCCTCCTCTCCGGACAGCGGTACTTTTTCCTAACACTGCACCTACCACACCTCTTTTGCAGGATTTCGACCGCTATAAACCTGCCCCCTTTTTCCTTGGGGCACCACCCCGCCCCGCTTTGTACAGCCTCCAATTGCCTCTCTTCGCTGTCCACCTCATTCGCTGCCTGGCCGCACTTCATCAACACCGCCATCTCCCTTACCCCCTTCTATGAAATTCAAGAATCGATTTGCGCAGAATCATCTCCGCCATCTCCATTTCCCTCAGGCTGTAATCCCCGCTCATCGGCCACCACGTCTGTCCATCACGCCATAGCTGAACCACGTCACCGCCCATGTCCCTCAGGTCTGCCGAACAGAGATACTGAGGGTACGTTCCCCTCTTCCCATGATCTTCGTTCTGCCAAACCCGGCACTCCTTGCCGAAATACCCCTTCAGGTTCTCCGTCAGCAGTTTGATAAACCGCTCATCGTCCTTGGGATAGATCCACGCGGCTTCCTGAAGCCATTCCTTCACTGGACGGTCCACCACCGCTTTGGGGTAGCAGAGACTACCGCATCCGGGCTTGGGACACTCGCCAGAGGGGACCACACCACCAGGCTCAACCCTTTGGAAATAATCCTTGATCTCGCCCAGCATTCCCCGCTTCCATTCCCGTTGGCAATTATCACAAACATCCATTGGCTCATCATCGCCTTCAGTAATCACCGCAAACCTTGGATACATTTCGACCTTCATCTCATCACCCCCCTTCCAGTTGCTATAGGGCAAAGAACCTACCCCATTTCTATATGCTCATCCGCTTTGCCACCCGTCTTCTCCTTTCCTTCCTTTTTCTTGGACCTTTCAAGGCAGGCTTGGTAGCTTTTGGAATAATCCGCTCGGCAAAGAAAGCTCATCTGCTCTACGTATAGCCGGACAATGGGGTGGTTATTTACGTAATCCGTTCCCTGGCCTTGCCCTCTGGCCTCCTCCCAGATCAGTTCCATGGTCTTAGATAGGTGATGAACCAAACCGCTGAGGTTACAGGCGCTTTGAGAAAGCAGGGCCATTTCATACTCTCTTTTTAGCTCCTCTTTTTGCTCATCTGTCATGATATTTCCTTCCTTCCTTTTTGCCCTCTTTCGCCCCGGATTTGGGCCGTTAGGACACCATAAGGTTGTTACATCCAACTGCTACCGCTTCTCCCATTATTTCAACTTCATTGGGCAAAGGATCTGTCTTAACGGTGACCTGCCTTCCGCACCGCCAGCATTCTGAAATAACCCAGGAACCCTTTCTTATGGTTCTAAACCTTGAAAGGGTATGCCCCCTGAATTTTGCAGATTCGACAGCTTCTTTTTTCAATGCTTCAATCTTTCTCATTGGCATACCTCGTTGGAACTTTAACGGCTAAAAATCATCTTCTCCATCGCTGGCAGCTGTTAAAGAGGAGTTCCTTTCGCTATTTTCTTCCCTCCCTAAGATCAGAGATAACACCTTCTCCACCTCGTCAATGACTCTTAAACAGGCTGTAATGGGTGAAAATCCGGCCGCCCTGGCAAACCGTTCAATGTACCGATAGGAGTTTCCCAAGGTGCCGTCTGTTCGTTTGCCCACTAGCTGGCATAAGACCTGCGCCGAAAGTTCGGCCACGATCTCTTCCGCCCATAGACGCTCCTTTTGGAACTTCCCCATGGCCCTTTCATAAGCCGCATGGCATAACTCATGGAAAAAGACCATTTCTTCAGGGGTAGCCAGA
>JBDRPB010000294.1:0-3957 GCA_043809485.1 Pseudomonadota bacterium
AGAAAATACCTTCAAAAAAATCTCCCTGCATTAGTCCTTTATTCAGCGGGCTCTCTTCTGCTACTGGTCTTTATGTTTTGCCTCGGTTCCTGGATTATAGGGCATTTGAGCCAGGCTAGCATCAATCCACCGGATACTAAAAAACAATCCAGCATTGCCCTGAAAAAACCGCCAAAAAAGGATCCCGCTAATTTACTGAAGGAGCTGAACTTGGGTTCAGCTCAATTTAGGGATCATTTTGTGGTGGAAAAGGGTGATGAACATTTTAACATAACATCGTCTATTGACCTGGCGCTTCAAGATTACATCCTTGGCCTGCTTCGACGTTCCAAGACCATACAGGCCGCTGTTGTGGTTCTAAGGCCGGACGACGGCCGGATACTTGCCATGGTTAACTATGACAAGGAGGGAAACGGCCAAAACCTCTGCACAAAAGCGGATTTCCCTGCTGCAAGTATTTTCAAGATTGTGGCAGCGGCAGCAGCTTTGGAATCAGCAGGATATACCCCGGATCAACCTGTATTTTTTCAGGGACGCAGACACACCCTTTATAAACAGCAGTTAAAACAAACCAAAAACAAGTACACGAATAAAATAAGCTTTAGAAAGGCATTTGCTTCATCCGTAAATTCTGTTTTCGGGAAATTGGGTATATTTGATCTGGGTCAGGATTTGATGTCCGAGTATGCCAATAGGTTTTTATTTAATCGAGAAATCCCTTTCGATTTCCCAGTGGCAATGAGCACCATTCAAATACCGGATGATGACTACGGACTGGCTGAAATTGCATCGGGCTTCAACAGAAAGACCTTGATCTCACCCCTGCACGCAGCTCTTTTAGCATCGATCGTGGCCAATAATGGCATCCTGATGGCACCGTGGCTTGTTGAAAAAATCTCAAATGAATCCGGCGAGATTCTCTACCACAGAAAGACGGCCCAGCTTACTTCTCCCATAAGCTGGAAAACGGCGGAAGACCTGAAGGTCCTGATGAGAGATACAGTGGTTTACGGGACCTGCCGGAAGTCTTTTAGACCGCTGCGGCGCAAAAAGGCCTTCAAAGATGTTGATTTCGGGGCAAAAACAGGTACTATTAATGATAAAAAAGATCAATTCAAGTATGACTGGCTCACGGGCTATATTCTGCCCCAGAATGGCACTAAGGCTATAAGTATCGCCGTCCTGGCGGTTCACGGAGAAAAATTGGGCTTAAGATCAAGCGATCTTGGCCGATATATTATCAAATACTACCTTACATCTAAAAAAAGCTGAATTTTGCCAATGAACCAGTCTCCCATTTTTTCAAAACTCAGTTTGCCAGTATTCAAACATTCTAAATTAGGGATCCGCTCGCAGGGACGGAAGTCAAAACAAAGTACGGATAATTTTAAACGAAGTGAACTAGTGTCCATCCAGAAATGAGATAGTTTTCGCAAGGTCAAGGAAGATGAGGATTTTAACCACAGGAATACATTGAAGTATTTCGAGGATTAAAATCCGAATCTGACGTAGAGATTGCGGAAAATAGCCATTTATGGATGGGCACGAACTAAGTTAGGAGAAAATCCATGTGTGGCATAGTATGTTATGTGGGCCAGAAACAGGCCAGCTCGATTCTTTTGGAAGGATTGAAACAACTTGAATACCGCGGGTATGACTCTGCCGGCCTTGCAATACAGCAGGGAAATGATATCGTATGTTACCGGTCAGTGGGGAAGATTGTAGAGCTGGAGAGAAAGCTGAATGGCGTGGACATCAACGGAACCGTTGGTATCGCGCACACCCGATGGGCCACGCATGGGGAACCCAGCGAGGAAAATGCACATCCCCATCGGGACCAGGATGAGAACGTATTCGTGATACACAATGGCATTATTGAAAATTTCCTTGCCCTTAAGAAAAAACTGGAAAAGCAGGGGATTACATTCAGATCGGAAACTGACACAGAAGTCTTGGCGCATTTGATTGGCCTGAATTTCAACGGCAGTCTCAATGAGGCAGTGAGAAAAACCATGTCTCAGGTGGAAGGAACATTTGGTTTAGCAGTCATTCACAGGAATGCTCCTGGTGAAGTTGTAGTTGCAAGAAGAGGGAGCCCTTTAATTATCGGCGTGGGCGAGGACGGCCATTTTGCTGCCTCTGATGTATCGGCAATGGTGCGACATACAAACAAAGTTGTTCATCTGGAAGAGAATGAGCTGGCAACGTTGACCACCAAGGGTTTTTCCATCTCTACGGCCCAGGCCAAACCCATCGAGAGAAGCACAGAAACTGTAGAATGGCGGGCAGAAGATGCGGAACTTAATGGCTTTCCACATTTTATGCTCAAGGAGATCTATGAACAACCAGAGACCATAAAAAATGCATTCAGGGGCAGACTCGAACCGGGTGAAGGTGTTCCTAAACTTGGAGGAATCATGCCGGTATGGGAGAGACTCAAGGAGTGCCGTCATCTGGTTATTGTAGCCTGTGGAACATCTTATTATGCGGGGGCCGTGGGACGGTATGTCTTTGAGAAGCTGACCGAGATTGACGTGGAGGTTGAGCTTGCCTCTGAGTTTCGCTACCGGAAGCTGAATTTTCCAGAAAATACCTTTCTCGTTGCACTTAGCCAGTCAGGGGAGACAGCCGACACTCTTGCCGCCATAAGGGAGGCCAAGCGGAAGGGGGCGAGTCTTCTGGGGATTGTTAACGTGGTGGGGAGCTCCATTTCCAGGGAAACAGAGGCAGGGATCTATAACCATGCAGGACCGGAGATTGGCGTGGCTTCAACGAAGATTTTCACTTCACAATTGACCATACTGACTTTATTGGCCCTTTTGTTAGGCCGGCACCATAACCTATCTCTCACTGAAGGTGTAGAGGCCATACGGGCAATTCAGGCCCTCCCGGAGCTGATGAAGGACGTTCTTTCCCAGGCCCACCATATTGAGGCCATTGCTGAAAAATACCATAAGTGCAGCAACTGGCTTTTCCTGGGCAGGAAATACAATTATCCGATTGCCATGGAAGGGGCTCTCAAGCTTAAGGAAGTTTCCTATATTCACGCGGAAGGGTATCCCGCTGGGGAGATGAAGCACGGTCCAATTGCCCTGATCAATCCGGAGATGCCAACCGTTGCCATCATACCGAAAGATGACATGTATGAAAAGATGTTCAGCAATATCCAGGAGATCAAGAGTCGCAAGGGACCGGTAATTGCCATTGCCACAAAAGGAGATGATGATCTGAGAGAGATAGTGGATGATGTGATTGAAATACCGAAGACACTTGATTTTCTGAACCCGATCTTGGCGGTGGTACCCTGCCAACTTTTAGCCTATTATTGCGCCAGTTTGCTAAACAGGGACATTGATAAACCAAGAAACCTGGCAAAGAGTGTGACAGTGGAGTGAACCTGGAAGACTAAAATCGGCAAGTTGAAGGCATGTAATCCCTGATGCCTAACCCGGATAAACCGGAAAAGTGCCTAAAGTGAAAATGTTAAATATTACCTTGAACTTTAGGCACTTTAGTTCACTTTAGGCACTTTAGATCACTTATGGCCAAGTAATTACTCAACTGGTAGAACCTTATTATGGTACTACTACCCGAGATAGTGGTTTAGGCCGATTAATTAATGTATTTTCTTTTCTCTGCGGCCTCAGCGTTTCTGCGGTGAAATATTACGTTAGCGCTTATGGGAAGAAGAGGGTGGGTTTTCTGGATTACCAAAACTGTGGGCAGGGTGCTGCTGAGCCCATTCTTTCGTCTAAAAGCAGGTGGCGTTAAAAACCTGCCTCAAAAGAGTGCCTTTATCCTTCTCCCAAAGCACCAGCGCTGGGAGGATATCCCCATTCTGGGCCTTGCCACGCCCAGACCCCTCCACTATATTGCAAAAAGTGAACTATTTACTAATCCCCTGAGCAACTGGTTTTTGCGGTCGCTTGGGGGTATTCCGTTAAACCGGCAGCGCCC
>JBDRPB010000295.1:0-8506 GCA_043809485.1 Pseudomonadota bacterium
GATTCGTCTGGTAAACAGCCCGGTGGGCGTCACTGAAGGAGGCATTCTTCAGCACATCAAAAGAGAATTAAAAATCTCGTGTCTTCCTGGCAAAATGATTAATGCCCTGGAATTGGACGTATCCGGACTAGATATCGGAGACTCTTTGCATGTCGAAGATATTGATCTGCCAGAAGGAATCCTATCGTTAGACGAAGGGGATCTGACAATAGCCACTGTTGCTGCGCCAACGATTGCTGAAGAGGCTGAAGAAGAAGTAATTGAGGAAGGACTGGCTGAAGGAGAAGTGGCCGAGTCAGAACAGGAAACTGAGAGCACTGAAGAATCGAAGGCTTAGGGGGAGTTCATTCAAAGGAAGTGTACTTGATTGTAGGTCTCGGCAATCCCGGATCAGCATATAAAAGCACACGGCACAACACGGGTTTTCAGGTAATTGACCTTTGGAGCCGGAATCTGGGAGTTCGTCTGACAAGCCGCCGCTTTCAGTCAAGAAACATCCGGACGAAATTTCGGGGTCGAGAAATTGTTCTCCTTAAGCCGGTTACCTTCATGAACCAGAGCGGAAGGTCAGTCAGGGCCTGTGCAGACTTTTTCCATCTCCCCACTAATAGGACCCTGGTCGTCCACGATGACCTTGACCTGCCGGTCGGAAGGATAAAAGTCGTCAGGAATGGCGGCCCAGGCGGTCATAAAGGGGTATCATCCATTATTGAGCATTTGGGGAGTACGGAATTCCCTCGAATAAAGATTGGAATAGGGAGACCCCGTCATGGAGAAAGCCCGGAGGACTATGTGCTCGCACCATTTTATGGGGATGAAAGTGAGATAATGCTGAGAGTGTTTAAGGTGGCAGTTCGTGCTTGCCGGTTGTTTATTTTTGAGGGAGTTGAATCGGCAATGAATAAAATAAATCACCAAAATTTTACAAACGAGGAGGAAAGAAACTAATGCAGGGACTAACCGTTATCGCACCTTTTTTGGGGATTCTGAGTCTGATCATCGCCTGGCTGATCTATGGATATGTCAAAAAACAGCCCAATGGAACTCCATTGATGCAGGAACTGGAGGAAATGATCCATGATGGCGCAATGGCGTTCTTAAAAAAGGAATACTCTATCCTGATTATCTTTATAGCTGTTGTGTTTATTGTGTTAGGACTGCTTCTCGGTGAATGGAGAACATCCGTTGCCTTTGTAACGGGTGCTTTCTGTTCCATGTTAGCAGGCTTTTCTGGAATGAGCGCAGCAACCAAGGGTAATTCCCGTACAGCAGAGGCAGCAACCAAATTCGGTCAGGCAAAGGCTCTGAACATTTCGTACTTTTCAGGTTCTGTCATGGGGCTGGCCGTGGCCGGTCTGGGCCTACTGGGCCTTGGATTCTGGTTCTGGGTTTACGGGGGCGACCCTGCGATGGCAAAGTACATTAACGGATTTGCCATGGGTGCAAGTTCCATTGCCCTGTTTGCCCGTGTAGGAGGCGGCGTGTATACAAAGGCCGCTGACGTAGGGGCCGACCTTGTGGGCAAAGTTGAGGCAGGAATTCCCGAAGACGATCCCCGGAATCCCGGGGTTATTGCTGACAACGTGGGGGATAATGTTGGTGACATTGCAGGAATGGGGGCTGACATTTTCGAGTCCTTTGTGGGCTCTGTGATCGCAACTATTGCCATCGCGGCCACCCTAAGCATTACTCCGGAGTTTTTGGCCAAATTTCCTGTGCTGAAAGACATCGCGCCTAATGACATCAAGCTAATGTTCATGGCCACGCCGATCCTGGTTGTTGTAGCCGGACTACTCAGCTCATTTGTAGGCGTCTTCTCTATTAAGATTTTCCAGGGCGGAAGCCCGGCAGGGGCCTTGAGGTATACCACCTTTGTGGCTGCCGCTATTTTCGTGATTCTTACGGCTATCGTAATTGGTTCCCTTGGCATGCCGTGGGGCGCCTTCTGGGCGGTCCTTTCCGGTCTTCTTTGTGGAATTGCCATCGGTTTGCTTGCTGAGTATTACACTTCAGGCCCCCCGGTCCGCCGTATTGCTGAGCAATCAAAGACCGGTTCGGCGACCCTTATTATTGCCGGCCTGGCTGTTGGTATGCAATCCACGTATCTCCCAATCCTCGGCATCTGCGTGGCAACTTTTGTAGGGTTTCAAACAGCCGGGATCTACGGCATAGGCCTTTCGGCAGTAGGTATGCTGGCAACGGTTGGAGCAACCATGACCGTGGACGCTTACGGGCCCATTGCCGATAACGCAGGCGGCATCTCGGAGATGGCAGGCCTCGGCCCTGAAACCAGGAAGATCACAGATGAGCTTGACGCCCTCGGCAACACCACTGCAGCCATTGGTAAAGGGTTTGCCATAGGTTCTGCGGCCCTGACCGCACTGGCCCTGTTCGTGGCCTTTACCCAGGCGGCGGGTCTTGACATCATCGATATTAAGAACCCCATGGTCGTGATCGGCGTTTTTATAGGCGCCATGGTCCCCATGATCTGTGCCGCATTAACAATGACATCCGTTGGTAAGGCGGCCTTCAAGATCGTTGAGGAGATCCGGCGCCAGTTTCGGGAAATTCCAGGATTGTTGGAAGGAAAAGAAGGCGTTAAGCCAGACCCAAAGACCTGTGTTTCCATTGCAACCGCCTCGGCCCTTAAGGAGATGGTGGCCCCTGGCCTGATTGCAATACTCACTCCTGTAGCGGTTGGATTTCTCCTGGGCAAAGAAACTTTAGGAGGCATGCTCTTGGGCGCCACGGTTATGGGAGCTTTTCTGGCCCTTTACATGGCCAATGCTGGCGGTGCCTGGGACAATGCGAAAAAATGGATAGAAGAAGGTAATTTAGGCGGGAAAGGTTCAGACAACCATAAGGCCGCTGTGGTAGGTGATACCGTTGGTGACCCCTTTAAAGACACCTCCGGTCCAGCCATGAACATTCTCATCAAGTTGATGTCTGTGGTTTCTCTGGTGATTGCGCCAATTCTGCCGACAGTGGGACTCTTTTTAGGAATGTAAGAATTAACGATTGGCTATTGACGGTTGAGAATCATCAATCGAAAATAGCCAATCGAAAATCACAAACAAGCTGTTCTGGACGGAAACCAGCATAGCTATGAGCTTAGTGCATGGAGGTTTTAATGTTTAAGGTAGGTGACCTGGCTGTTTATCCTGCTCACGGTGTTGGGCTGATCGAAAGGATCGAGAGCCAGGAGATCTCAGGTTGCCGGCAAGATTTCTACGTCATGCGGATCCTTGATAATGGCATGATCATAATGATACCTACCAATAATGTGGAAAATGTTGGCTTAAGAGAGATCATTGAGCACGCAGAGGTCTCCAAGCTTTATTCAATCCTGAAAAAGAGAGATGTTCCCATTGACAATCAGACCTGGAATCGGCGTTATCGAGAGTACATGGACAAGATCAAGACCGGGTCAGTTTTTGAAGTGGCAGAGGTTTATAGAGACCTCTTAATCTTAAAGGTAGAGAAAGACCTGTCTTTTGGCGAAAGAAAGATGCTGGATACAGCCAGAAATCTCCTGGTCAAAGAAATATCTCTTGCCAAAAAAGTTGGTGAAGAACAAGTAGGAAAAGAACTGGATAAGATTTTCGCATGAAATCACTCCGAGATTTTTTTCGTTAAGGTGGAGCATGAATCAAAGATAATGTTCTCTTACGAGATTCCTGACAATGGTCAAAACCTTCGGTTAGACACCTATATATCTTCCCGTTCAATCGATCTTACCCGATCAAGGATACAAACCCTTATAAAGAACGGGCATGTTAAAGTGAACAACTCCCTTTCAAAGTCAAGCTACAGACTGAAGGCAGGAGATCACATCCTGGTTTCAATACCACCCCCCCCCTCCCAGGTTTTGGAACCTGAGGCAGTGGAATTCAGCATTGTCCATGAGGATAGCTCCCTGATTGTCGTGGATAAGCCAGCCGGGGTTGTTGTCCATCCAGGGCCCGGGCATGCTACCGGTACAATGGTGCATGGTCTCATTCGACATTGCCGGGACCTTTCAGGGATAGGAGGTGTATTTAGACCGGGCATTGTCCATAGGTTAGACAAGGATACATCAGGGCTGATAGTAGCGGCAAAAAATGATCAGAGCCACGCCTTCCTGGCCAGGCAGTTCAAGACCGGTATGGTTAAGAAGCAGTATGTGGCGATCGTACACGGTCAGGTAAAGGGGGATGAGGGAGAGATTGATCTTTCCATTGTGCGTCACCCAAAGAAGAGAAAACAGATGTCAGTTACACACTCCGGGGGAAGGCGCGCACTCACCTTATGGCAGAAAGCTGAAGTATTTCATGGTTACTTTTCGCTGCTGCTGATCTCCATAAAGACGGGGCGGACCCACCAGATCAGGGTGCATCTTTCCCACATCGGCCACCCCGTTGTGGGGGATCCGGTTTACGGGTACGGCCGGAACTGGTGGAAAAGGCATCCGCTCCACAAAAAGGGCGTTCTGCCTGCCATTGACAGGCAAATGCTCCATGCAAAGAAATTGGGCTTTATCCATCCGGTTGAAGGTCGATATATGGAATTTGAAGCACCAATGCCGGACGATATGGCCCGTGTCGTGCAGTCCCTGAAACAGTTGAATTTGTAATTTCAAGCGAACAAAGTACTTGACATGAGAGGCAAAGATGAATATAGTGTAGCAATCTAAATTATTTCCCTGCCTTTTGGAGGATTCGGTATAGCCCGGATATCTAAGAAGACTTCATAGCTAATCTGCTGAGTTACTATCTCTAATGCACATTGAAGGGTTTTAGGGTCGATTTTAGTGCCCGAGGGAGGGCATTGTGAATTCTTTTCAGCTTTTCCCCATGTTGCGGCCCTGTTTTCTCTCTATTAAAAATTAGACCCAGCTTGCTCCGCAATTTGGCTCAATATAAAATTTGAATAATGGGTTTTTTGAAGAGGGGTAATTTATCCCCTCAGGCCATTATTATCCCACCATGATAACGCCATATGGCAATAAAAAGATGCCATATGTCGATATCTATTTTGTGCCATATGCCATATATTGTATAAAAAATCAATGAGTGTCATATGGCCCAATAGAAGGCGGGACGAGGAAAAAACACCGAACGTCGAAAACCCCTTTTGATTTCAGTTTCCGACACATTATATTTAGATGGAGATAAAACATGGATCTTGTTGAACTTAAGAAGTTGAAGATCAGCGAACTAACGAATATGGCAAAGGAGTTTAATATTGAGGGCGCATCGGGTATGCGCAGGCAAGATCTTATTTTTTCTCTGCTGCAAGCTCATTCTGAACAAAACGGCCTTATATATGGTCAAGGTGTCCTGGAGACCCTACCGGATGGGTTCGGGTTTCTCAGGGCCCCTGACGCCAATTACCTTCCAGGCCCTGATGATATATACATTTCTCCCTCACAGATACGACGCTTTAATTTGAGAACCGGTGACACCATTGCCGGCCAGATTCGTCCGCCCAAAGACACGGAGAGATACTTTGCCCTTTTGAAAGTGGAAAAGGTCAACCACGAAGATCCGGAATTGGCCAGAGAAAAGATCCTGTTTGATAACCTTACACCCCTATATCCGGATGAAAGGGTTAAGCTGGAAACCAAGTCAGACAATTACTCCACAAGGATCCTGGACCTGATGACCCCTCTTGGAAAGGGGCAGCGGGGTCTTATTGTGGCCCCTCCCAGGACCGGTAAGACAATGCTTCTCCAGAACATTGCCAACAGTGTGAGCGCCAATGATAAAGATATCCACAAGATCGTTCTTCTTATTGACGAAAGGCCAGAGGAAGTAACTGACATGCAGCGATCCGTGGATGCGGAAGTCATCAGTTCCACCTTTGATGAACCACAACAACGCCATGTCCAGGTAGCTGAAATGGTGATTGAAAAGGCCAAGAGGCTGGTTGAGCATAAACTTGATGTCCTGATTCTCCTGGACAGCATTACCCGGTTGGCCCGGGCATATAACTCGGTTGTTCCGCCTAGCGGGAAAATCCTGTCCGGTGGTTTAGATTCTAATGCACTCCAAAAACCCAAGCGTTTCTTTGGCGCGGCAAGAAATATCGAGGAGGGGGGGAGTCTCACCATTATTGCCACGGCTCTCGTTGATACAGGGAGCAGGATGGACGAGGTTATTTTTGAAGAATTCAAAGGCACAGGAAACATGGAAATTCACCTGGATCGAAAGCTGACTGACAGAAGAGTCTTCCCATCCATAGACATCAATCGTTCCGGGACCAGAAAAGAAGAGCTTTTAATAGAAGAGGCGGACTTGAACCGTATTTGGATACTGAGGAAACTGCTTGCGCCTTTGACGCCAGTGGACAGCATGGAATTTTTACTTGAAAAAATAAAAGGAACAAAGGATAATAAAGAGTTCTTAGATTCAATGAGTGAATAAAAGGAGCAAAAATGAAAAAAGGAATTCATCCCGAATATCATAAGGCGACCGTACACTGCGCCTGTGGTAGTGAATTTGAGACAGGTTCCACTGTCAAGGAGATAAGTGTTGAGATTTGCTCAAAATGCCATCCTTTTTTTACGGGTAAACAAAAGCTGGTAGATTCAGCTGGCAGAGTTGAGCGATTCAGAAAGAAGTATGCCAAATTCAACAAGGAATCCTCTGCGAAAACCTGAGCCTCCCACAACCTGAGAGCGTTCATTAAGAGAAATGAAAAATTTGGATCTAATTCAAGCGGTAGATGACGATTTTCCATCCCCGCTAAAGACGGGATCTACGACATTCCATTATTCCACTATTCCAGTATTCTATGTGTGAGGCAAGATTACCAAGCCTCAGTAAATATCTATAATTTAAATAAGCTGTAGAATTTCCGAGATGTTAAATTACGAGGTCTGTATGTTCGGAAAAGTCAAAGAAATTGAAGATCATTATGGTGAACTGGAGGGACAATTAAGCAGTCCCGATGTAATCCGGGATCAAAAAACCTATCGGAAATATGCAAAAGAACACAGTATGCTCACCCCGATAATTACCACATACCGCAAATATGAATCTGTGCAGGAGGAAATTGAGAGCAATCGATCTTTGTTAGATGATCCGGATCCAGAGATGCGGAGATTGGCAAGGGAAGAGAATGACAGTCTCACATTAGACCTGGAAAAACTCGGAGAAAATCTCAAAGCCCTTCTTTTGCCCAAAGATCCAAACGACGGAAAAAACATTTTGCTTGAAATAAGAGCCGGAACGGGTGGTGATGAGGCTGCACTTTTTGCAGGTGATCTCTTCAGGATGTATAGTCGGTATGCGGAACTGAAGGGGTGGAAAATAGAAATTCTCAGCCAAAATGCTACCGGTATTGGGGGATTCAAAGAAATAATTGTACTCATTGAAGGTCAAATGGTCTACAGCAGACTAAAATATGAAAGCGGCGTTCATCGCGTCCAGCGAGTGCCGGAGACTGAGGCCCAGGGACGAATTCACACATCGGCCGTTACAGTGGCCATACTCCCGGAGGCGGAGGAGATAGATGTGGACATCAATCCCGAGGATCTTCGTATTGATGTTTACCGTTCCTCCGGGTGTGGTGGCCAGCATGTGAATACCACGGACTCCGCGGTCCGTATCACCCACCTGCCATCAGGAACCGTTGTTACCTGCCAGGACGAAAAATCACAGCACAAAAACAAGGCCAAGGCCATGAAAGTTCTCCTGTCCCGTATGCTGGACAGGCAACAGGCAGAACAACAATCAAAGATTTCTGAGGAGCGCAGGAACATGGTGGGATCAGGAGACAGAAGTGAAAGAATCAGGACATATAATTTCCCCCAGGGGAGGGCTACTGATCACCGGATAGGGCTTACTTTATACAAATTGGAGGAAGTCCTTCGGGGGGACCTGGATATTATTGTCGACCCCCTGATTACTTATTTCCAGACCGAAGCTCTAAAGAAAAACCCTGCAGGCTGATCACTGGGTGAATTGGCAATGCGTCACAAGTCCTGGATTGTAAGAGACCTTTTGCATGTTACTGCCGAGTACCTGGAAAAAAAAGGCATTGACAGCCCCCGTCTAACCGCTGAAATTCTTCTGGCGCACAAGCTCAATGTCGATCGCGTAACCCTCTATTTAAATTTCGACCAGCCTTTAACAGAAAATGAACTTTCCGGCTACCGCACACTCATCCAAAGACGAACCAAACGCGAACCTTTGCAGTACATAACTGGGACTCAGGAATTCTGGTCTCTGGAGTTCATAGTAACTCCGCAGGTCCTTATTCCGAGGCCTGAGACTGAATTGCTGGTCGAGCAGGCCATCGAACGGCTTAAGGTTTTTCCTGCAGTGGGGAATCATACGCCCAGGATCTTGGACCTTGGTACCGGCTGTGGTGCCATTGCCATATCCCTGGCCAAAGAGGTCCAGCAGACCAAAATCTGGGCCACAGACATATCTGCTGGTGCCCTGGAGCTTGCCCGTCTAAATGCTGAGAAACATGGGGTCACAGACAAGATCAGGTTTATACAGGGAAACCTTTGGGAGCC
>JBDRPB010000296.1:0-4007 GCA_043809485.1 Pseudomonadota bacterium
GGGTGTCAACTCAAACGGCAGCTGGAACCAGCAATTCTAATTATAACCTTTTGACCTTTCTAATGCAGGGCCGTGGGGTCTCTTTTTAAAGGACGCAACACAAATTCTTCCACAGCTTGTCGAACGCCCCCGTGGCTTTGAATAACGGCTCCGAGCAGGCAGAGAAGGCGTCAGTTGCAACGGAGACTCTCCTTTGGGGCTGTCCTATAACGAATTTCAAGGCTACGCTGCCGTTCAATAGAATGAAATAGGCATTTGCGGCCTTTAAAAAGAGACCCCACGGTCCTGCCAGATGAAAGCAAGAATTAGAATTGCTGCTTATTCCCGTACTTTTATTGTTAAGTAAAGGGTAGTGCCGCTCCGATTGAGCAGGAAAAGGATTGTATCTCCCGCCTCGTATTTCTCAATCTTTCGGTTAAACTGCTCCAGGTCCTTCATAGAAATCTGGTCCACCTCAAGGATGATATCACCCGGTCTCATGCCTGCTTCGCCTGCGGGACTATTGCTTTCAACTTGAACCACAACAAGACCACTTGTTTCCGATAGCCCGAAATTTCTTGCAAGCTCCGGTGTGACCTCTTTCACCATCAGGCCGAGATTGGGGGAGGCTTCGCTAACCACCGGGGATTCATCTTCTTCTTTGAGCTCCCCGGTCTTCACCTGAAGGCTCTTTTTTTTACCTTTTCGAATGATCTCCACCGGTGCTTTCTTCCCCACAGGTGTGGACGCCACAATATAGGGAAGATCATGCATCTCCTTAATTTCTTCCCCGTCAAAGGAGACAATCACGTCCCCCCGGGTGATGCCCGCCTCCTCTGCTGGCCCTCCTGCTGTCACATCTGCGACTAAGGCTCCTTTTTCGTCTTTGAGACCCAGTTTCTCCTTCAGATCAGGTGTGATTTTCTGGATCATCACACCCAACCAACCCCTGACCACTTTCCCCTTCTTTAGTTGTGGCAGGAGGTCTTTGGCCATATTTATGGGAATGGCAAACCCGATCCCGACACTTCCGCCACTCCGAGACAGGATGGCTGTATTAATCCCGACCACCTCTCCTGCGGTGTTGAGAAGTGGTCCCCCACTGTTTCCCGGGTTGATGGAGGCATCGGTCTGGATGAAATTGTCGTAGGATCCAGCACCAATATCCCTGTACTTGGCACTCACAATGCCGGCTGTTACAGTAGCCTCCAGGCCAAAAGGATTTCCAATGGCAATCACCCAGTCCCCTACATATAACTTGTCCGAATCGCCCAGGGATAGAGGGACTAACGGATGGTCCGATTCAATACGAATAAGGGCCAGGTCGGTCTTGGTATCGCGACCAACGATTTTCGCATCATATTCTCTTTTGTCTGCCAACTTGACCTTAATTTCTTCTGTATTTTCGACAACGTGGTTATTGGTCAAAATAAAGCCATCCTTGTCGATGACAAAACCTGATCCGAGGCTTTGCTGTCTAAAATCCCTGGGAATCTGGTCTCCAAAGAATCGTTCAAAAAAGTCCTTAAAAGGGTCATTGGGGCCAGGGGGCCCGCCAAAAGGCACCGGGCCACTTCTTCCCCCCTTTATTACTTTTACTGTACTGATATTCACCACTGATGGGCTGGCTTTCTTCGCCAGTTGGGAAAAGGATCCAGGGGCAGCCGGCAGCACCGAGCTGGTTTGGGCCTCTATCGCTAAAACCGAACCGAACAGTGTCGCGACAAGAAATCCGGTTATCAGGCAAAAAAGATGCCAGCCAGTGATGTATATTTTTTTCCCATGGTGTTTGTTATTTTCCATGATACAATTCTCATCTCCTTAATTCTTGCGCTTTATTGCGCACTGGTAAATCGCACCGTTTGGGCGAGAATTTATTTCTTTGTTGAGTTGACATAGCGCCATCTCAGATCAGTCAGGATATTCTCTATAAATTTTTTCTCTTCTTCTGTCAAATTTCCCTTAGTTTTTTCCTTTAGCATGGCAATTATATCGATGGTATGTTTTGCAAGAGACAGATCTTTGGCCTTCTTACCGCTCTGAGGATCCGCGATCTCACCTAAATGAAAAAGCACCGTCGAACTGAGGCTGAAAATCAGCGAGGCAAAACTAACTTCTGGCAGCGGAGGATGCTCAGCCTCCTTTTTTGGAGCCTGATCCCCTGGGACCTCCTTTTTCGCTTCCTCTTCGAGTTTCGTGTCCTTTAATTCGCCTTTTTCGTCGAATGCTCTCCTGTCCTTTATCACAAATCCCTTTTCTTCTTCCGCCATTGTACACTCCTTAAGTCTCGGAAATTGGGGCGAAGCCCCTAAGTTCTTTATCGGAAATTCTACAACTCTATTCTTTTTGCTGAAAAGACATCTTTAAGGCCACGAAGCTCCTCAAGGACTTCGTCGCCAACTTCAGAACTGGTTGTCAAGAGAATCACGTTGCGCTTCTCTTTCTTTTGCTCTCCCACCTGCATGCGGCTTATGTTGATATTATGCTTGCCCAGTGTAGCCGCTATTTGACCTATGACACCCGGACTGTCCTGATTGTGGATGAGGAGCATGTGACCTTCAGGAATGGCCTCGAGGTAAAAGTTATTGATGCGCAGGATTCTGGGCATTTTTTTACCAAAGATGGTGCCGGATATGATGTTTTCACCCTCCAAAGTCCTGACCGTAAGTTTAATGAGGCTGGCAAAATCTTCAGAAGTTCTACTCCTGGACTCAACCACCTTTATACCTCTATCAGCAGCAATATAGGGAGCATTGACAAAATTTACGTTGTGTTTGAGGATTGGTGTCAACATCCCTTTAAGCATAGCCGTAGTCAAAGGCGCCAGGTCGTATTCGGTTATGGTGCCTGAATAATGAATTTGAGTCTCCACAATGGCACTGTCTGCAAGCTGGCTTTGAAGCGATCCCATCCTTTCCAGTAGCGTGGCATAAGGGCTCAGTGTACTCATCAGTTCAGCGCTTATACTGGGAACATTCAAGGCGTTTTTGACTGTGCCATGGAGGAGGTAAGCCACAATCTGTTCAGCCACATCCTTTGCCACATTATCCTGGGCCTCAGTGGTAGAAGCACCAAGGTGGGGTGTGCAGATAAAATTGGGGAGGTCCATCAGCTTTATTTTCCCTGGCGGCTCAGTACTGAAAACGTCGAAGGCAGCGCCTGCGAGATGTCCTGAATGCAGGGCTTCGTAAAGATCATCTTCCTTTACGATCCCACCACGGGCACAGTTGATCAACATGGCCCCCTTTTTCATTTTCGCAATGGCTTCCCGGTTGATCATGTTGGTCGTTTCATCAGTCTTGGGCGTGTGGATGGTGATATAGTCAGCCCGCTGGAGCAATTCATCAAGGGAAACTGGTTCAAGATCCAACTTTTCAACAGCCTCAGGTTTTATGTAAGGATCATATACAATGACCTTCATTTTCATTCCTTTGGCCCTATCTGCGACAATTCGACCGATGTGGCCTGCTCCGATCAGGCCAAGGGTCTTGTTGAAAAGCTCACGCCCCTTCAGCTTTTTCTTCTCCCATTTTCCCTCTTTTAGAGACCCAGTGCCCTGGGGGATGTTCCTTGACAGGGCCATAATCATGGCCATCGTGTGTTCTGCTGTTGTTATGGTATTACCCTCAGGCGTATTCATCACCACAATGCCGCGCTGGCTCGCAGCAGGGATGTCCACGTTGTCCAGGCCTGTTCCTGCGCGGCCAATAACTCTGAGGTTTTGGGCTGCCGCGATGATGTCTTCCGTTACCTTGGTGGCGCTGCGAATCACTAAAGCGTCATACCGGTCGATAATCCCTTTCAATTCCTCCGGGCTTAGACCGATGTTGACATCGACGTCAATGCCCGGCGTCTCCTTAAATATCTCGACACCCACATCTGACAGGGGATCACTTACAAGGACCTTCATCATGTACGCCTCCTTTTGTGGTTTGGGAACGTCAAAGTCAGATTGAATAAGGCATTTTATATTAAAATCATTTTGATTAGATGCAACTTTGATGGTCTCGTACATGGAATTTATCATG
>JBDRPB010000297.1:0-4869 GCA_043809485.1 Pseudomonadota bacterium
CCTGCAAAATGAAGATTTTCCCCTTCGGGATTATATTTCTTTTCCAGTAACCGCAGTTGATTGTGAATCCCTGCAAACTCGTTTTCGATCTCGTTTTTCATAAATCATTTATGAACCCGAAAGATATGCCAAAACAAAAAACCCCACCTCTTCCTCAGAAATGGAGTCTATTCAAACTTCCAGACCATGCAACCTCCTGGGAACCTGACTCGGGTAACGATTAAGGGGTGATAGATAAAGACAGAAATGCCGGCTAGTAGTTTTGGATGGGATTGTATAAAAAGGGGCAGGGTAAGTCAAGACCCAACATTTTCCCGCTTGCTTCCCAGCCCCCTTTCAAATATACTTCCCTCTATCAAGCTTTTTATCCCATACCACCAGGAGGAAACAAATGGCTAAGAAACCCATGACCAAGGCCCAGATCGTATCCCATTTTGCAGGGAAATTTGAGCTCACCAAAAAGACCGCCTCCGGAATTATTGATGAGGTAGCAGCTCTGGCAGTCTCCGAGACCAAGAAAGCTGGTTCATTTACCGTTCCTGGAATCGGGAAACTGGTCCTGGTCAAAAGAAAAGCTCGCATGGGTCGCAATCCGGCTACTGGTGAAGCGATTAAGATTCCTGCCAAGACCGTGGTTAGGATGAGAGTGGCTAAGGCAGTCAAGGATGCGATTGTACCGGGGAAGAAGTAAAAAAGTTGGGGTGCTATACCAATATGGAGGTGTTACAAAATTTGCTCAACCCAGTCTCACATATCGTGTAATTCCAAAGACTTTGGTTTTAAAAGGAGATCTCCATGACTGTTGAAGGGAATTCCAAGGCGTTAGAGTTGAAATGGCAGCCATTAAAAAGCTACCGCGACCTCCCAAAGATTGGAAACATTCGTGGTGTATATGTATGGGGGTTTCATATAGATGAGAAGTTCAAGCCCTATTATGTAGGCAAAGCAAAGGATATTAAAGACCGGATATTCAAGCATCTCGGGTACATTCTTGGTGGTTTGTATAATATCTTTCATGAGAACTCCCTATCGGAATTCCAAAAATTTAAACAAGATGTTCCAAATGAAAAGGCCAGCTGTGGACTGCTGTATGTTCCGACAACAAATAGCCTACCGCGTTTTATCGAGAGTGACTTCCTTAAAGGGCAGGCGGGTCGAATGGTCGATCATTTTCGCTTCACGGTGGCAGCGGTTCCAAAGGAGGTTGAGACTTGGAAGGTTGAATCCGCCGTTATAAAAGCTCTTGATATTAAAAATCTGATAAATACTACATGCCGTGTTACCCCTCTCATTGTTCGGCATTCCTCCAAATTTGACCAAGCGGACGGCATCTCCTGCAATTGGATATTGGAATATCTTTAAAGATCTTTAGATAAATTTCAAAGTTGGATTACCCATTCTCGATGAAACTGCACTTTTGTAGGTAGAACCGAAAAATCAACTCAAATCTATGACGCCCGCCTGTCCGATCAACTCCCGCCTTTCCCAAGCACCCCTTCCAATAGCTTAACCACATGCCGTGATTGTTCTGGCGCAAGGTGCGAATAGCGCTACGTCATGGCCAGCGTCTTGTGCCCCAGCAATTCCTGTAAGGCCCGAATATGCACTCCCCGCATGGCCAAATGGCTGGCGTAGGTGTGCCACAGATCGTGGAACCGGAAATCAGTATCGAATCCTATCTCGCATCCCCAACGCAATCCAACCACCGGGGGCGGAGATCAAGATACCGGCTAAGATTGTGTTTAAGATGTGGGAGTGAAGGTGGATGGGGGAGGCGGAAGTGGGAAGGAAACAGCGGCTGGCCAGAGATTCAAACTGGGAAGGATGGGGAGTGCTGTCCAAAAGGGTGGGGGGTAGGTTGGCCAGAAGGATCTATGAGGAAATGAATCACCGTGGTATAGCTCTTGCTGCACATGGATGTGAACTTGAATGGGGCGGTTTTTCCGGAATGGTGACAAGTCCTGGTTGTTGGTAATGAAGAAGATCTCATTATTGACAATCACTCAGAATTCAGCTAAGATGCGACACTTGGAGGGAAATCATAATGAGCGGACCGTTAAACATCCATATACGACCGCGTTTTAGTCGGTGTCCATGCGGGGAGAGATATATTAAGGTTCCTTGGCCAACCAAGTATTATGAGCAAGTTGTTAAAAAGATGTATGAGACAGACTTTCAGTATGGTAACAAAAAAGGTGTATGGTATATATGTGAGAACTGTGATAACTCTTATCCCTCTAGTTTTTATTTGGAATTCTGGTGGGGTAGTAAACAACGATTTGTATACAGTGATGAACGGGGAAGGGTATTAGATACCTTACGAAGAGCAAAGCAGCTGAAGGAAGATATACTATTTGAGATTCTCAACGCTAGTTTTAACATAAAGAAGTATACAAATGTCAGAATAGTTAGGGTCGCAGGATTACTGGATACTTTCTTCAGGGAGAAGACGAGAGAGATAGCACCATCATATGTTTCTGGATATAAGACGATGGTAAATGCTGCTAAGTCATTCTTCGGTGGTAAAAATGTCAGGGAGGTAACGAGAGCAGATCTAATATCGTATAAGGATCATCTATCTAGGACGAATACCAACATTGGTCCAACTACCCTGAAGAATTACCTAGCATTGTTTCGGGTTTTTTTAAACTGGTGTAAGGAAAGAGATTTACTTACCGTCGTTCCTCCATTACCAAAGATAGATTGTCCGGAACCTAAAGTTGCTTGGATCAGTCAGGAAGATCAGATGAAGATATTGGAACACGTGAGGGAACCGGATAAACCTTTAATCTCTTTCCTGATGTTACATGGGACGCGACCCTCTGAAGCAAGAGCACTGAAATGTAAAGACGTTAACCTGGGTAATGGGACTATCAATGTTCATGCCACATTCTCTGTAGGTATCTACAGGGATAGAAGGAAGGGAAGGGGAAGCAGACCATATGATGTTCCCATCCATCCAGAATGCCTATCTTATATTACGGAGAGGGTAAAGTTATCCTTACCTGAAGCTTGGTTATTTCCGAATCCAGTTACTGGGGATGCATATAGTGTGAGGAGATGGAATAAGACTTGGAGTCTGGTGAAGAAGGAATTGAATATAAAAGGGATCACTCCGTATCAGATGACTCGTCATTCCTTCGCTTCTCAACTGGGGGCAGCAGAAGTGCCAGTGAACGTGATAAAAAATCTTTTGGGACATACTGAGATTTCAACTTCTATGAAATACACGCATCCCGATCTTAAATTAATGAGAACTTCGATTGAGAAGTTATCTCTGAAAGGGAAGGGTCAGGTAGTGCAATTTCCTCAAAGTAAGGAGGGGTGAAAAAAATGGAGTGGCTGGGGGATATGGATTTGAACCATAATTCACGGAGTCAGAGTCCGTTGTCCTACCGTTGAACGATCCCCCAGAAGAATGCAAGACTAATTATGACCAAAGTATGGGAAAAAACAAGTTTAAAATTCGTCAATAATTTCATATTATTACGACCCGGGTGTAAGGGATTTGAACCTTGATTCACGGAGTCAGAGTCCGTTGTCCTACCGTTGAACGATCCCCCAGTAAATCTATAATAAAGAAAATACACAAAATCTTGCCGGGAGTCAATAAAAAAGCAGCTCCTAAAAAATTTACTTGACACCTCTTTTTTTCGTTTATATTATTTTGTATACAAACTAATTTTTCATAACGGATTTGCCGCCTGCGCAATATGAAAATTCACCCTCGCCCATCTTTTCTGAAGGAGGGTTGGGGGAATTAAGATGGTATTTTCTAAGCAACTTGGGAGAGGCATCATGGCCGAGTACGAAGACTGTTTTGTTTTCCTTCTGGGTAAGGCTTACCAAAGAGCCCATGGATTACTCAAGAAAAAACTTTTACCTTTCGGCTTGACCCCCGTTCAGCATTTAATCCTGGCCGTACTCGGGGATGAAGAAGCCCTCTCTCCCGCGGAAATTTCCGAAAGAACGGTCATGGACAGCGCCACGCTTTCCGGGGTTTTAGACCGCATGGCCGAGGCCGGACTGGTTAAAAAAGAAGAAAATCCTGAAGACCGACGGTCCCTTCGCGTATCGATCACGACCAAAGCCAGAAAAATGATGGAGGGCCTGGCGGGACAGAGAAAAGTGGTCAACGAAGAGTTGACCAGCGTTCTATCTTTAGAAGAGAAGCTTTTGTTCAAAAGAATGCTCAAGGACATTAAAGGATGATTTTTTGTACACAAATAAAAAAGAACATTTTTGAGGGCGCAGGTTCACCCTAAAAAATAAACCCGCTGTGCGCATTGCGCTAAGCGCTTAGCGTATGAGAGGGCACTGGCTGCGTTTATCCGCGAAGATCTGCGATCTATTAAACTAAAAGGAGGAGGAAAGAATGGGAGAAATCGTTCATACATCCCGTATAAAAATTGTGAGAGAAAAAGGGCCTACGCGGAGAGCCGTGATTGAGGGGTTTCATGAACCGATCTATTACGGGGTCCATGGGGGAATCAAAAAATTCTACAAAGTCGAGCCGGAAAAGGAGCATGCAGCCACTCTTGACCATATCGTTGCCGCAACGGCCGCCTGAATGATGGGAACACTGGCCGGGGTTCTGGCCGGAAAGAAAATTCCCACTCTGGAAGACCGCTACTGGGCTGATGTAGAAGGAGATATCGAGAATGTGAACGGTGTGCTCAAAATCACCCGCATCCGGGCTACCTACCATTTGAAAATTCCCAAGGAAAAGTCGGAAGACGCCAAGGATTCATTCTCGTCCTACCTGGTGAGATGCCCTGCCGCCCAGAGCGTCATCGGCTGCATTCAGATTGAGGACGACCTGGTGATCGAGGAAACGGAAGGGTGAAAGGAGAAAACATGGCTTCCCTT
>JBDRPB010000298.1:0-2457 GCA_043809485.1 Pseudomonadota bacterium
CCTTGCGAAGAAGGGTTTCAAGGTTGGGCTCATGGACGTGGATCTTCACGGACCCAGCATACCCCGTTTACTCGGCCTGAAAGGAACCATTGGTCCAGCCACACAGAGTGGTAAAGCCCACCCCGTAAAGTATCTTCCAAATATGGAAGTTATTTCCATTGAACCCCTTATGGGAGAAAACAAGGATATGGCGACGATCTGGCGGGGGCCCCTTAAAATTGGCGTTATCAGACAATTTATAGCGGATATTGAGTGGATGGATCTCGATTATATGATCATTGATTCACCTCCCGGCACGGGCGATGAGCCCCTTACCGTGGCCCAGACCATCCCGGATGCCAGGGCCCTTATCGTGACCACGCCCCAGGAGATTTCACTGGCAGATGTCAGGAAATCTATAAACTTTTGCCGTCAGGTCCACATGGAAATACTGGGCATTGTGGAGAATATGAGTGGGCTCAAATGTCCCCATTGTGGGAAAATGATTGATATATTTAAGACCCATGGCGGCATGCTCACCGCAAAAAAAGAGGGTCTGAAACTTTTGGGATCGCTGCCCTTTGAGCCAGAGGTGGTATCGAGCGGCGATGCCGGAAACATGCGTTTTCTGGACAACGACCAACTATTAATAACCCAGGAATTCAACAAAACCGTGGATGAGATTGTGAAATTAACAGAGACCAAGAAGGACCTTGTTTCCGAAACGCAAAAAGACAAGAAACTCCCGATGAGAAAGCAAGCCTCAGCAGGCACAAAAGTACTCGCGGTTCCTGTGTCCGATGGAAAACTTGCGTCTCATTTTGGCCACTGTGAACAGTTCGCATTCATTGAAACCCAGAACGGAAAGATAATAAAGACGGAAATGCGAACCCCACCGGCCCATGAGCCTGGGGTCATACCCCGGTGGCTCTATGAGCAGGGGGCTGATGTGGCGATTGTGGGCGGAATGGGAGAGAAAGCACAGCAGCTTCTGAGGGAGAAGGGGGTTGAGGTTATCATCGGTGCACCGATGGATTCCCCGGAGTTTCTGGCAAACCAGTACCTTTCAAATACACTAATGGCGGGTGAGAATGTTTGTCATCATTGAGTAAACGCAACATTGAAGGTTTCGCAAAAGGCTCTACGAAATCCCCTCTGACTCCCCTTTAGAAAAGGGGAGGACTTTTATTTCCCCCTTTATTAAAGGGGGATTGAGGCCTGCCCTCCCCGTCCCGAGACCGGGACGGGATCGGGAGGCGCGAATTGGTGGACATATGTCGTAACCTAACGAAGCAGTTATGTTCGATCAGCCACTCTCGCAAAGTATTAAGGCCAGGTCTGGGCCAGGGGGGGATTTTTTCAATCATCTAAGGTGGTACAGTAATTATGTTAGGAGGTTGAAAATCATGACACCGAGAGGACAAGGAGCAGGAGGTGGAGGTAGAGGACAGGAGACATCTGGAAGGGGAAGAGGTATGGGCGGTGGTCGTGGCCTTGGTCCCGGGGGAGACTGCGTCTGTCCCAATTGCGGTGAAAAGGCCTCACATGAACGTGGGACACCCTGTTTTGAGGTCAAATGCCCCAAATGCGGAACGTCTATGACAAGGTCGTAACCGGATAAACCGGAACCAAATTGAATATTGACGATTGAATATTGACGATTTGAGGAGTCGCTTCGCTCCGTCTATCTATATAAAAAGGAAGCTAAAGCTGAGGGATAAGTTCATTTAGGGATTTGATACCCTTGAAAACCGTTGTCTTTTGCGCTCAGCTGGAGCACAATGAAGCGTCAAATTCAGCCCCTGCCTATTGCTGCAGAACGCCACGAAAGGAAGAAAAGAGGTTATGGCAAACGATTTAGACGATTTTGTTCAGGATTTGCAAAACCAGATTTATGATGAAACAAGAGAAGCCTATGGTGATGTAGCCTTCGAGAGGTGGCTTCATCCTCTTTACATGGGCACCATTGAAAATCCGGATGGATACGGGCAACTCACCGGATCATGCAGTGATACCATGCAAATTTTCTTAAAATTGCAAAACAACCATGTCACGGAGGCGTCTTTCCAGACGGATGGTTGTGGATCAAGCGCGGTATGCGGTTCATTTGCTGCCGAAATGGCCCTTGGAAAGACTCCTGATGAAATTCTGGAGATCACCGGGGATGTTATTTTGGAAAAACTGGAGGGCCTGCCAAAGGAGGAAGAACACTGCGCCTTTCTTGCGGGAGAAACCCTTCAGGAAGCCCTGAATGACTATATGGTCAAACAAACACGACGACGATAGCAGAGCTAACTGCAAATATCTTGAAATAAGAAAGGATGAGTTTTTATGGGCAAGTTTCTTTTTGTTATGACCAGTGGTCTTGAAGATCCTACGCGTTTGACTCGCGCCCTTCAACTGGCCAAGGTGGCCAAAGAGCAGGACCATGATGTTAATATTTTTTTAACAGATGATGCAGTAGTCATTGCAAAGCCT
>JBDRPB010000299.1:0-4239 GCA_043809485.1 Pseudomonadota bacterium
CAACGCATTCAGGTTGAGAGCTAATAAACTCAGGTCAGAGTGCAAACCGCATATTTGGATGAGTTCACGCCGAACCTTTTCATCAACGCCTTCAACCTTCACCTGTTGGAGTTTCATATAGGGGGATGCGAGCAGGTAATGATATAGGGACACAAAACCCACACTGACTAAAGTCACAACGGCAAACAGCAAAAAGATTCTTAAAAAACCTGTCCCTACTCGATGGATTGTTCCAAGGACTGGGAAGGTATTTCCCCTTTTCTTTTGTTTGGCGTGGAAATTTTTTTGTGTGAATCGCTTCTTCATTTTTTATCTGCCGACGACTTTAATTTCCGTCTCCAGTTTTACGCCGGTCTCTTTTCTCACTTTCTCCTGAGTCAAGGACAGGAGCTCCAGGATATCTTTCGCTGTGGCTTCGCCAGTGTTTACAATGTAGTTGGCGTGTTTTTCTGATATCATGGCCCCTCCGATCTTCTTGCCTTTGAGACCGGCATGTTCGATAAGCCTGCCCGCATAATCATTCGGTGGGTTCTTGAATACCGAACCTGCCGATGGGTATTCTATCGGTTGACTTTGTTTTCGCCTTTTCAGGTAACCCGCAATTCTTTTAGCAACAGTTTTTACGTCCTCTGTGTCTACTTTGAGACAGGCTCCGATGATCACGCTCTTTTTCTCCATATGAAGCGCCCTGTATGAGAATTTAAGCTGAGACCGGTTTCTTGCAACTACGTCGCCTCCTGCAGTGATCACGGTGATCTCTTTCACCCAGTCTCCGATCTCTTTTCCAAACGCCCCTGCGTTCATGGTTACTGCCCCGCCAACCGTTCCAGGTATCCCGGCAAGAAATTCCAGCCCCCCATATCCGGAATCGCGACAGTGAATCAAAAGATCTACAATGGGCAGGCCCGCACCTGCGTGAACTGTCATGTCATGTGACCTTAAGTTAGACACAGACGGGTCTGTTTTTTCCTGTGCCATGCCAGCGAGTGGTCCGCGAAGCAGGATAACCACTCCTTCAAACCCTTCATCCTTTACAAGCAGGTTGCTGCCTCTGCCCACCACGAGATAGGGAATCTCCTCTCTATTCAGAAACGCGATGACACGTCGGAGATTTTCCGCATCCTTGGCCTCATAAAGGGACTCTGCTGGCCCCCCCACACGAAAAGTGGTGTGCTGGGCCATTGAACAATCAAACCGAACGCCCTCAACGCCTAATCTGCTTAGTTCCTCTTTCTGACGTTTATCCATTCCGTAGCCGTTCACGGGTTCAAAGGTTCAGAGGTTCAAAGGTTGCATTCTCATCACCATGCGTCATTTCGTAAACGTTTTGTAAGGGAAAACCGACCACTTACACATCCCCACAAATCTGGAACATGGCATTTGGCAATTATGTGGCAAAATCAGCATTTTTTACGAGGACTTCGGGTCTTCAATTTTGTCCCTGTCCCTAACCCTAAACGTTGAACCCTGAACCTGTGAACCCTTACTCCATTCCTTAAAAGCGCCTAATATTTCGCTCTAAGACCATTAATTCCTAAATTCCTAAATTCTTAAATCCCTAAATCCCTTAATCTCTTCTAATCCAACTTATCCAAAAGGCTTGTGCCTAATCGGTGAATGTCGCCAGCGCCGAGGGTTATTACCAGGTCCCCAGGTCGTAATATTGACAAAAGGGTGGATAGAGCGTCTTCCTGTGTGGGACTAAAGATCACGTCCTTGTGGCCGTGTTCCTTAATGCCCTGGGATAACCATTCCGCAGTCACTCCGTCAATGGCAGTCTCCCCTGCGGAAAATATAGGGATCACAATCAGAACATCTGCTTCATTAAAACTAATTACAAAACGATCAAACAGGGCTTCGGTCCGTGTATATCTGTGCGGCTGGAAAACAACAATCAGCCGCCTTTCAGGCCAGCATTCCTTCGCCGTTTTCAATGTGGCCATTATCTCGGTTGGATGATGACCGTAATCATCAAGGACAAGGATATCCCTCTTTTCGCCTTTGAGCTGGAATCGTCTTGCCAGCCCCCCCAGGTTCTTGAGTCCCTCCTTGATTACCCCTATGTCCAGGTCCAGTTCAAGACCAACGGCTGTGGCGGCCAGGGCATTCAGCATATTGTGTTCACCTGGTATTCCCACAACAATCCTGCCCAATGAATTGTTGTGATAAAGGGCTTCGAAACTAACTCCCAGCTTTTCCTTCTCCAAATCCCGCCCTTTCAAAGCTGCCTGAGAGGTCATGCCATAGGTCAAGTATCTTTTTTTAAGACGGGGGATAATCCCCTGGATTTCTTCATTGTCCAGGCAAAGTATGGCTGTCCCATAGAAGGGAATGTTGTTGATGAAACTGATGAATGTCTCACGAATTGTCTCCATGTCTCCGTAGTGATCCATATGTTCATGGTCTATATTCGTAACCACAGCTATGGCAGGGGATAACGCAAGAAAAGACCCATCGCTTTCATCCGCTTCTGCAACCAGAATATCCCCCTGTCCGAGTTTGGCATTTGACCCGCCCCAGATATCGAGCCTCCCGCCAATGACCACTGTCGGATCCAGATGCCCACATGTGAGGATGGAGGCTACCATAGAGGTTGTGGTCGTCTTTCCATGGGCGCCTGCGATGGCTACACCGTATTTGAGCCTCATCAGTTCCGCCAGCATCTCCGCCCTCGGAATAACGGGAATAGAACGCTTTTTTGCCTCCTGGATCTCCGGATTCTCGCTTGCCACGGCCGAGGAATATACCACCACGTCGGCTCCTTCAACATGCTCCTCCTTGTGCCCTTTGAAAACGACCCCACTGAGAGCAGCAAGTCGCCTCGTCATGGGGCTATCTTTCAGATCGGAACCGCTTACCTTGTAGCCCAGGTTGATCAGGAGCTCTGCAATTCCGCTCATTCCGATGCCACCGATACCAACAAAGTGGATGCGCTTTGCCTTCCCGAACTGCTTCATTGCTTGATCATCTCCAATAAATGATCCACAATTACCTTTGCGGCATTAGGGCGTGCCATTTTTTTTGTGCATGTACTCATTTTTTTTAAGGCCGAAGGATCGTCCATATATTTAATCAAAACTTGAGCGAGGGTCTCCGCGTTCAAATCACTTTGATGGATCATTTCGGCGCCGCCTGCTTCAACTAAACTGCTGGCATTAATCTCCTGATGTTGATTCGCCGCATAGGGATAGGGAATTAAAATAGAAGGCTTTCCCAGCGCGGCCATTTCAAAGATGGTAGTTGCTCCTGCCCTGCTAATCACCAGGTCGGCCCGGTTATAGGCAGCGGTCATGTCTTGAATAAAGGGCAACAGTTCTGCCTTGAGCCCTCTATCCCTGTAATCATTAACAACACGTTCATAATCTGTCTCCCCTGTCTGGTGGATCACTGCCGGATTTCTGCCTCTTGCGTTCAGATATTCCAGGGTTTCTGCGAAACTCTTATTTATGGCCGTGGCCCCCTGGCTTCCGCCCACAACCAGGATTGTAAATGTTTTCCGGCCTTCAGGTTCCATTCGGTCATGGGAAAAGAGCTCATCGCGAACCGGATTACCCGTCAAGAAAACTGAATTGACCTTAAAGTGGGCTCTGCTTTCCTCAAAAGAGATAAAAGTCCGGTCAACAACCCGGGATAGCAGACGATTCGTGAGGCCAGGATAGGAGTTTTGTTCATGGATTGCCGTGGGTATCCCCATAAACCTGGCCGTTAGACAGACAGGACCGGCTGAATAGCCTCCCACCCCAAGGACCAGAGAAGGAGAAAATTTCTTTATGAT
The DNA here is from genome assembly GCA_043809485.1 of Pseudomonadota bacterium. Taxonomy (GTDB): domain Bacteria; phylum Desulfobacterota; class DSM-4660; order Desulfatiglandales; family Desulfatiglandaceae; genus 4484-190-2. The sequence goes on from JBDRPB010000299.1 coordinate 3,776, forward strand.
TGAGGCAGATTGAAAAATGCTTTTAGGCAATTTGACCATTACGCTGAATCCCTTTTTCCATCCACGTCCTTTTAGCCCTTCTACATCAATGGACGTTACCCTGTATCCATATCGTGCCAATAGCTCCGATTCCATCCTTCGGTGCCCCACCACGAAGAGGATCTCTTTTTCCTCAAATCTTTTCTCCAGTTCCCTTGCAATGGCGATACCCGGAAAAAGATGGCCCCCTGTTCCGCCGCCTGCTATAAGGCATCTTAAGGGCGTTTTGGATTTTATATCTGTCAACCGCTTCTATCTCCCTATGTTCTCGAAGAGATACTCAGCAGGATACCAATGCTCAAAAGATTAAGAACCAGTGATGATCCCCCATAGCTGATGAGCGGCAGCGTTAACCCTTTGGTAGGAAGCAGTCCCATGACCACACCCATATTTACCAGGACCTGAAGGCCGATCAAGCAAGTCAA
>JBDRPB010000300.1:0-5342 GCA_043809485.1 Pseudomonadota bacterium
GGGTGGAGATAAAGCTCCGGAAGTGGTGGTACAGGGTGCAATTGAGGTTGCGGATGCCCCGGGGATACATGTTACCCTTGTTGGTGATAGAGAGGCCGTTTCGGATGTGCTCTGTTCATATTCTCCCGCGGATCATATCACTGTGCATCTTATAGATGTTGGGGCGAATGTCGATTGCCGGCCAACTTATCTTTTCCAGTTCGGTGTAATGGCGAATGCCTTTGCCAGTTCCTGCCTGGGAATGGAGAACCCCAAAATAGGCCTGTTGAGTATCGGTGAGGAGGGTGGTAAAGGCAACGAACAGGTCCGCTTGGCCCGGAAATTGCTTGAAAAAAGTCCACTTAACTTTGTGGGAAATGTGGAAGGTCGTGATATTTTTTCAGGTGATGTAGAGATCATCGTATGTGATGGCTTTGTCGGGAACGTGGCTCTGAAACTCAGCGAAGGAATGGCAAAAGCAGTAACCAGAATGTTGAAGATGGGGCTTACGGGTACACTTTCAGGCAGGGCAGCACTCCTCTTTGGTCGCCGATCTTTTGAAAATATCAGGCGCAAATTGGATTATGAGGAATACGGAGGGGCCCCATTGCTGGGTATTAATGGGGTTGGAATCATCTGTCATGGGGGCTCTTCATCCAGGGCCATTAAGAATGCCATTAAAATGGCAGCCCTGTATGTAAGTAACCATGTTCTGGAGAAAATGACTTTTCAATTTAACAATTTTATGGCAAAAGAAGTTAGCGCCTGATGGGTATTAAAACTTCCTTGGCAAATACTCCAACACTTCTCTTGTTTACGCCCAAAGCCCCCTTTGCGGGCAGATCAAAGGCACATTCTTGTGCGTGGGTTCTTTATTTTTGAAAGGGATAAGTATCGTGGGTAACGGGAATCAAAAAACGGTGGTCATTACGGGTGGGTCAAGAGGCATAGGCCGTTCCGTGGCTTTGAGGTTTGCAGTAGACAGGCCCAGAATCATTATTGCACATTATGATCCTGATGAAGTGGAGGCTAATAAGACGCTGAATGAATTGGCTCAGCGAGGTGTGATTGCAGAGAGCCATAAGATAGACGTATCTTCCTTTGAACCTGTTGCTTCTTTTTTTAAAGGTATCTTTTCAAAGTATGAGAAGATAGACGTGCTTGTGAATAATGCCGGAATAACCAGGGATGCCCTTCTGATGCGGATGACTGAGGATGAGTGGGATACCGTGATCAGAGTCAATCTGAAGAGTGTGTTTAATTGTACCCACGCAGTAGTGAGATCAATGATCAAACAGAGAGGGGGCCGTATTTGCAATATAGCTTCGGTCGTTGGTCAGATAGGAAATGCGGGCCAGGCAAACTATGCTGCTTCTAAGGCCGGAATCATGGGGTTCACCAAGACCGTTGCCAGGGAAGTAGCACCGAGGGGAATTACCGTGAACGCTATTGCCCCCGGATTTATTGATACTGAGATGACCTCTGTACTTCCTGAAAAAGTCAGAGAATTTTTTATCGGGCAGATACCTTTGGGCAAAATGGGTAAAGCAGAAGATGTGGCGGAGGCGGCTTACTGGCTTTGCTCGGATGGGGCGAGTTATATTACAGGTCAAATCATCCATGTAAATGGTGGTATGTATATGTGAGTCTCTTTGTAATTTATTTTTATTGCTAAGAAGATAAAATTTTTTGGGAGGTAATGTTATATGGCAACCATTGAGGAGAAGATAAGGAAGATTATCTGTGAACAGTTAGATGTGGCTGAGAAGGACGTTGTTCCTGAGGCTTCTTTTGTTGATGATCTGGGCGCTGATTCGCTGGATCAGGTGGAACTAATTATGGCAATGGAAGAAGAATTTGATGTTTCTATCCCGGATGAAGATGCAGAAAAGATAGGGACCGTACAGGACGCCCTTGACTATATTAAAAAAGCCTCAGGAGAGTAGGTGAAATAGCCTGCAGGGCGGAGTATCCTGAGAGACTATTATTAGAAAAGGAACAGTAAAATGACCAGAAGGGTTGTGGTGACTGGCTTAGGTATGGTCACTCCTTTGGGTACAGGTGTTGAAAAGAACTGGGAAGCCGCATGTTCCGGCAGGAGTGGGATTGGAACTATCACGAAGTTTGACGCTTCCTCTTTTCAGTCCCAAATAGCCGGCGAGGTGACGGATTTTAGATCTGAAGATTTCATGGATAAGCAACAGATCCGGCGGTTCGACATATTCATCCATTATGCTGTGGCTTCAGCCAGGATGGCGATGGAGGATTCGGGGCTGAAAATTGATGCTTCCAACGCCTATCGGGTTGGTTGTGTAACCGGTTCGGGCTTAGGTGGTCTGGGCATGCTGGAGCATTATCATGAGGTCCTCCTGGAAAAGGGTCACCGCAGGATTAGTCCGTTCTTTATCCCTGGCATAATCGCAAATATGGCCCCCGGACAAATTGCTATAGAGTTTGGGGCAAAGGGGCCGAACTTATCCATAGAGACAGCCTGTGCAGCGGGCTGTCATGCAGTTGGAGAGAGCTTCAGGTTAATCAGGGAGGGTATTACAGACGCTATGATTACCGGAGGAGCTGAAGCAGTAGTGACTCCATTGGCCCTTGGAGGTTTCTGCTCCATGCGTGCCCTTTCTACCAGAAATGAAGAGCCCGAGAAGGCCTCACGCCCTTTTGAATTAGATCGCGATGGTTTTGTAATTGGGGAGGGCGCAGGTATACTGGTTATCGAAGAACTGGAACAGGCACTTGAGCGGGGAGCTCCCATTTATGCGGAAATAATTGGATATGGCCTAAGTAGCGATGCGTATCACGTATCCGCCCCGGATCCTGGAGGTAAAGGAGCCATTCATTGCATGCAAATGGCCCTTGATTGTTCGGGGTTAAAACCTGAAGATCTGGATTACATTAACGCACATGGTACGTCTACGAAACTGAATGATCTTTCAGAGCACAAGGCTATCAAGGCCGTGTTTGGGGAACACGCCTACAAGCTTGCCATAAGCTCGACCAAATCAATGACAGGGCACCTTCTTGGGGGGGCAGGGGGCGTCGAGGCCGTTTTTTCAGTACTTACAATCAAGCACGGTGTTATCCCGCCTACTATCAATTATGAAACCCCCGATCCGGAGTGTGATCTGGATTACGTTCCCAACGTGGCAAGGCAGGCGGAGGTCAGAACTGCGATGTCGAATTCTTTCGGATTTGGCGGTACAAATGCCTCTTTGATCTTCAAGGCCTATGAGACATGATGATATACCAGGCATCCTCAAAAGTTTTAATTTACATATTTGGACCCTTTTAGGGTCACCATTCAAGCCACCCCTTTTAGGGGTGATAGTTGACACTCCTGCCGTCGCTTTTACTTCCTGTAACTGTCATGATCTCAAGGGTGACAGGATATGTGCGATTAGGACACAACCATGAGGGTATGTGAGGCCTGTTTTGAAAGAGAAAAGGTTGGAAGAAACTGATCACCAGGTCCACCGGGCGATTCAGGCAGAAATTACCCGGGAGCGGAATAATCTCCTCATGATTGCCTCCGAGAACTATGTCAGTGAGTCTGTGATTGAGGCGCAGGCAAATGTGATGACAAATAAATATGCTGAAGGATACCCTGGCGCCAGGTATTACGGAGGATGCGAATATGTCGATGAGGTTGAAAGACTGGCTGTCGAGCGTGCCAAGAGATTATTTGGAGCGGAATATGTAAATGTTCAGCCCCATTCCGGATCCCAGGCTAACATGGCAGTCTACCTGAGTGTTTTGAAACCCGGCGATCTGATTTTGGGGATGGATCTTTCCCATGGTGGACACCTGACCCACGGCAGCCCTGTGAGTTTTTCAGGTATGATTTACAGATCAATATCTTATGGCCTTGATCAGAAAAGCCAGCGGATCGACTATAATCAAGTACGAGATCTGGCTAAAGCACACAAGCCCAAGATCATTATCGCTGGCGCCAGTGCATATCCGAGATTCATAGATTTTCACCGTTTCTCTGAAATTGCCTCTGAAACAGGGGCCTATCTTATGGCCGACATGGCCCATATTGCGGGCCTGGTTGCTGTGGGCCTTCATCCTTCTCCTGTTGGAACCGCAGATTTCATTACTACAACCACCCACAAAACCCTGAGAGGTCCCAGGGGTGGGCTAATTCTATCACAGGAAGAGCATGCAGAAAGGTTGAACAAGGCCATCTTTCCTGGCATCCAGGGGGGACCTCTTATGCACATCATAGCTGCCAAAGCAGTTGCCTTCGGAGAGGCATTGAGATCGGAATTCTCCGGTTATCAGAGGCAGGTGGTCACTAATGCGAGAGTGCTCGCCGAGGAGCTTATGGGTTTAGGTTTTAACTTGGTAACAGGAGGAACCGATAATCATCTGATTTTGATGGATTTGACTCGAAAGGGAATAACAGGGAAGGAAGCTGAAGGGGCCCTGGGGCAGGCAGGTATTGTTGTAAATAAGAACAGTGTCCCCTTTGATAAAAGGGGCCCTCGGATAACCAGCGGGCTGAGATTGGGTACTCCAGCAACGACCACCAGGGGCATGAAGGAAGGTGAAATGAAAATAATAGCAGGATTCATTCGTAAGGTACTGGAAAACCCTGGGTCTGATAACATATTGACAGAGGTACGAGAGGCCGTCTTAGATCTGTGCAGCGGCTTTCCGATTTATCAGCATATGGAAGAGGGCGATTAGTTGTCCAGACCTTCATGGCCTGAATACTTTGTGACTATAGCCGAGATGGTGGCCAAAAGATCCACCTGCCTGCGGCGGCATGTGGGCGCTATTTTGGTAAAGGATAAAAGAATCCTTGCAACAGGCTATAATGGAGCCCCTGCAGGGCTTAAACATTGTGAGGAGGTTGGCTGTATAAGGCAGAATTCATCTATTCCTTCCGGTGAGAGACATGAACTCTGCCGGGGGCTTCACGCGGAGCAGAACGCTATTATACAGGCAGCTTATCACGGAATATCAATTGCAGGATCAACCCTTTATTGCACAAATAAGCCTTGCGTAATATGCTCCAAAATGCTTATCAATGCGGGGATAGTAAAAGTCTTTTATGAAAAAGGCTATGATGACCCACTGGCTGATCAAATGATAACAGAAGCAGGTATCGAAATTGTGAGGTTTGCCCTATGAAGTGTCCATACTGCACAATAATAAACAATAAAGTGATCGATTCCAGGCTAAGTAAGGACGGGAGGATGATAAGAAGACGGCGGGAATGCCTGGATTGCGGGAGAAGATTCACCACATATGAGAAACTGGAAGATGTCCTGCCTATGGTTGTAAAAAAGGACGGGCGGCGGGAGCCTTTTAATCGAGAAAAGATTATTTCTGGAATCCGTTTGGCA